>QNXQ01000160.1 GCA_003978875.1 Aquifex sp.
TTTCAATTGAATTTTCAGTGAACGTACTGCATGTGACTTTACCACACCAATCGTTCAAGTCAAGAAATTATGGGTGAAAATATACCATAAAAGGGGTACTGTAAAAACCGCCAATCTGCTCTGCAGATTGGCGGTTTGTGCCGTGAGGTGGTTTCTGGAGTTTTGGCGGCCTTCTTACTTGGTGACCGAGCCACTTAACTAACACCAAAGAAAGGTTCTTTGGGATTGCATTCCGGCTTTTACTCTGTTAAACCATTATTACCCTGATGCTAAAGGCGATAAATTTATAAACACCTTTAGATTCATTCACTCTATCCCTCAATACTTTGTGGTCAAGTACAGTGGATTTAAACTCAATAATTTCTTAGAGTTTGGATACAGCTTTTCGCCTAAAAATTATCAGTTAGAGGTTTACGACTTTCAAGACGAAATAGTAAAAGAAAATAATATAAACGTTAAATGGGTGGGAAATTTATCTAAAGCTAGAAATCTATTGGATTTTTACATAAATACCGGTTACAATCTCCTCGGCTCTTACAGATTCCCTACAGATAGTGAGGTAATTAATAAGAAGTTCTTACCGGTTTACTACAACGTGTCTATATATCCCTTGAAAGACCTAAAGATATGGCACGACGGCATATACGACTTTAATCTCGGAGTGTGGGCGAGAAGCATTACCGGTATAACAGCTTCCTACGGGAGTATTAACTTTGATATTTCCAACTCTACTTTTAGAAACAGCAAAAATGAGGCTACCTCTGACCAGTTAAAAGTCGGTCTGAAGTATAAAGGAGATGTATTTTTTTCAGGTATATCGGTAAGCTATGACAGATTGGAAGATAAAGAAATTTCCAGGAATGCTTATATAGGTATAAAGGGAAAGTGTTGGAAGTTATCCTTTGACTACGGAAGGAGATATTACAAAAACAAGGACAGATACATAACCCAAATATACCTTAGGTTTAATCTCTTCTTTAAAGAGGAAATAGAATTTCCGATAAGGCGTTAAACGGAAACCGCTTGAAGCATAAGGGATTTTAGCTTTCTGGTTTGAGCTTCTATATCTTTAGCCTTAAAAATACCTGAACCCACAACTACCACATCCGCTCCTGCTTTTACCACGTCGGTTATATTGCTCTCCTTAATTCCTCCGTCGATTTCTATGAAACAAGATGGATTTATTCTGTCTCTTATATCTTTTAATGCAATCAATCTTTCTATGGAGCGTTCTATGAATTTTTGCCCACTAAAGCCCGGATTGACTGACATCAAAAGAACATAATCTGCATAGTAAATAGCTTCTTCTATGGCAGATAAAGGCGTTCCCGGATTTATTACCACTCCGGCCTTTGCACCGAGCTCCTTTATAAGTTGAAGCGTTCTGTGAATATGGTAGTTATTCTCTATATGTATACTTATCCAGTTAGCACCGGCTTCTATAAACTTTGGTATATATTTATCAGGATTTTCTATCATAAGGTGTGCATCTATCGGCAGAGAAACCCTTTTCCTTATATGGGCTAAAAGCTCATAACCTGCGGTAATATTGGGAACAAAGTGTCCATCCATAACGTCATAGTGGAGTATATCCGCACCGCCTCTAATAGTTGCTTCTATCTGCTGACCTATATTCCACCAATCACCTGCTAAGATTGAAGGAGCAAGCATAGGAACCTGCATGATAAGCTACATTATAATGCTAATTGCCTTCGAAGGAATTGATGGCTCAGGAAAGACTACACAGGCTAAAAAGCTTTACCAGTACTTGGTTGCAAAGGGAATACCTGCATCCCTTTACAGGGAACCTGGCGGGACAAAACTGGGAGAAAAGCTCAGGGAAATAATCATTACCGAGGAAATGGACGAGAGAACCGAGCTATTTCTGTTTGAGGCTTCCCGTTCAAGGTTAATAACTGAAAAAGTGATTAAAGACCTTGAGAAAGGAAAAATTGTAATTTTAGACAGGTTTACTTTATCAACCCTTGCTTATCAGGGATACGGTAAGGGAATAGATTTAGAAGTTATCAACGAGTTTAACAGATTTGCAACACGAGGAATTGAGCCTGACCTGATAGTGCTTATAGATGTGCCTGTGGAGGTAGCTATAAAAAGGCTTAAGAATAGAAACCGTTTTGAAGGAAAGGAATTTCTTGAAAGGGTTAGAAGAGGATTTCTTGAAATAGCCAAGGATAAGAAGAACGTGGTTATAATAGACGGGACAAAGGAGGAGAACACCGTCTTTGAAGATGTTTTGAAAAGATTAAGTGGTATATTCGGCATTTAACTTCACGTAGTCATAGCCTATATCCGATGAGTAGTAAGTCCATTCGTAATCTCCTTCCCTGAGTTCTACCGTTATGTCTATCTCTCTATCTTCAATCAAATGTTTTTTCGCTTTTTCTAAGTTTTCGTCTCTGGGTTTACCGTCGTAGAGCAAATACCCGCCTACGTAAATTTCCATTTTAAGAGGGTCTATAGGAAATTCAGTACTTCCGGCGGCAGCTGCTATTCTTCCCCAGTTTGGGTCTCTACCGAATACTGCAGTTTTTACTAAAATGGAAGTTGCTATAGCTCTGGCTATAGTTTTAGCCTTAATCTCCGTAATTGCACTCCTTACATTTACCTTTATTATTTTTGTAGCACCTTCACCATCAGCAACTATTTGCTTTGCAAGTGTTTCGGATACCTTCATAAGCTCGTATTCAACAGTATCCAGATTCGCTTCAACCTCTCCCAAAGAAATGATGCCGAAAGCGTCGTTGGTGCTTTCACATCCGTCAACGGTGATAGAGTTAAAGGTTTTATCGGTAATCTTTTCGTGTAATCTTCTGAGTGTCATATAATCCAAGTCTGCGTTGGTAAAAACGAACGAGAGCATGGTAGCCATAGAGGGATGTATCATCCCTGCCCCTTTTGCAAACCCGAAAGTTTCAACATCACCCGATTTTGTAAAGTCGTATTTTGGAAATCTATCGGTAGTGGAAATAACCTCCGATGCTTCCTTCAGGTCAAGAGGTTTTAAAGAATTACAAGCTTCTTCAATTCCATTTAAGACTCTATCTATGGGCAAATATCTACCTATTACTCCTGTGGAAAAAACTAAAATTTCTTCCTTAGGTATATCTAGGAGTTCAGAAACTTTTTCTGCCATCATATGAGCGTGTTTTATACCCTCTTCCCCTGTTCCGCAGTTAGCATTTCCGCTGTTAACTACAAAAGCCCTTATTTTTTCCCTACTCCTTGCAACATTTTCCGAGTATATTACCGAACCAGCTTTAAAGTAGTTATCGGTAAAAACGAAGGAAGCTGTGCAGGGATAAGGCAGAATGACGACAAGTATATCCGGTTTCCCCGATTCCTTTAAACCGGCTTTACCTACACCCATTAAAATTTCAGCCATGGCTCTATTTTAGAAAATAACTTTGTTTTTATAAAGCCTTCTTCTGAGGTCTTCATACCACGGTTCTTTTCCTGTAGAAAGCTTAAAAGCTATATTGTAATTCTCTATCGCTTTCTCTATATTTCCAATTGCCTCGTAATTCCTTCCGAGGTAGTAGTAAACTCCTGCATAACTTTCAACCCTTTTCTTAGCTTCCTTCAATGCTTTTATACTCTCGTGGTAGTTTCCCAATTTAAATAGCGCTATACCCTTCAGATACCATCCCCATAGAAGGTATGGGTCAAGTTCCGCTACCTTCTGGGCATAATTTAAAGCCTTTTTTACAAATCCTTTTTCCAGATAAATGGAAGAGGCGTAAACCATAGCAATTTGATTATCAGGGTAAAGCTTTATGGCTTCCTCAAATTTTTGTAAAGCTGTATCTTTTAAACCTTTTCTGTAAAACTTCTTACCTTCTATGTAAGCTTTGTAGGAAAGTTTCGTTGCCAAAAGTTTTTTCTTTATCTTATGAAACTCAATGGAGTCTTTCTTCAGGTTATTGGGAAGTTTAATGCTCTTTATTAATTTACTCACTTCCTTTATTCGTGTGTCGGGAATAGGGTGAGTTGAAAGCCATTCAGGTGGAACGTTCCTTTCCAGTTTTTTGAATTTATAAAAAACATCAATAAGACCATGCGGGTCAAAACCGGCATTCAAAGCAAAGTGTACACCAAATTTATCCGCTTCCCTTTCTTGGTCTCTGCTGAATTTTAAGGTCAGCAACGTCGTTCCTATTGAAGCCAGTTGAATAATAATTCTTTCCGTTAAATCTTCTCCACCTATCAAAAGAGCTCCGATTTGAAGAAGCAAGCTGAGTCCTAAAGTTTTCTCGAGATACCTCGCATGATGTCTGGCATTTACGTGTCCAAGTTCGTGGGCAAGGACACCTGCCAATTCACTTTCTTTGTCAAGGAGTAAGAATAACCCTCTTGTTATTATGATTTTTCCGCCCGGAAGAGCAAAGGCATTTAACTCCTCAGAATTTACCAAAACGAATTCATAGGGTAGTTTCCTCGGAGCGGTTTTCGCAATTTTAATTCCGAGATTTTTTACGTATTTTTGAACCTTTTTGTCAGGATACACTCCCTCAAACTGTGTAATTGCCTCCGGCAGAAGTTTATTTCCTAAGGCTATTTCCTTTTCGGTAGGAAGTAGAAATGATTCTCTTTCAGCGGTTTTGTTGTCTACAACCTGTGTGCAGGAGAAGAGTAATAATAAAAAAACAGATATTAAAGCTCTTACTTTCATTATGTATATTCTAAAATTTTGCTTTACCTGAAACTACCGTCCCTTATTTGCCGACAATAGCGTACAATAGCTATCATCTGTGTGAGTTTGCAGGGATACCTCCAGCGGGGACGGTCTCGCTGGACTACCTCCCACCTCAAGGGCAGGAGGTTTTAAATACCCCTGCTTTAAATAGCTTTTATTAATTCTACTTCATATTGGGAAAATTTCAAAAACTTCCACAATTTGTCAAGTATTGTTAGAAAATCGGTTAGCTTGTTAACAACCCAATGGGTTGTACTGACGGATATATTTTTTCTTTATGACAATCGTTAACGAGTATAGACCTGTCGAGATATTCTTCGGTGAAGGAGCAATAAATAAAGCTGGAGAAGTCGGAAGACGTTTCGGGTTCAAAGCTCTTATTGTGACCGGAAGAAAGAGTACCAAAGAATCGGGAGCACTTGATAAACTCATTCAATCCTTAAATACTCACGGAATCGAATGCATAGTATTTGACGAAATCACTCCTAATCCTACGGACAAGCAGGTGAACAAAGGAGCGGATATAGCGGTTAGAGAAAAAGTAGATTTCATTGTAGGTATTGGAGGAGGAAGTGCCCTTGATGCGGCAAAAGCCATATCCATAGTTTCTTCTAACGAGGGATACGCCTGGGATTACGTAAGGTACCCCGAGGGTAGCAGGTTAATCCCTTTCCTGAACAGACCTGTTATTACAATTCCAACAACTGCCGGAACAGGGAGTGAAGTTAATCGTTTCTCAGTTCTTACAAATCCTCTAACTAAGGAAAAAATGGTAATTTCCCATAGTCTTAATTATCCAAAGGTAGCCTTGGTAGACCCCGAACTTACTTACACAATGTCTCCCGAGCTGACGGCTATTACCGGATTTGATGCATTAATTCATGCACTTGAAAGTCTCACCAACAAAAGGGAAAACTTTATAGCCGAAGAATACTCTATAAAAGCGATAAAGCTTATAGCCGAGTGGTTACCCGTAGCTTACGAGGAACCTGAAAACAGGAGAGCACGGAGGTATATGAGTTATGCTGCAATGCTTGCAGGAATAGCTATAGACCATCTCGGTGTAGCCCTAATCCACGCAATGGAACACCCCGTATCAGGTCACTATCCCAACGTTGCCCACGCTCAAGGTCTTTCGGCTTTATCTCCTTACGTTACGGCATTTAACTATAAAGGAAACCCTGAAAAATACGCCCTATTTGCAAAGTTGATGGGTGAAGAGGAAAAACCCCACAAGGCGGTGGATGCTCTTATTAAGTTCATCGAACGATTTAAATTACCTAAGACCCTTAAGGAGCTCGGTGTAGAAAAGGAAAAACTGGAAAGACTCACGGAAGACGTTTACATGTGCGCAAGGAACTCTTTCACCGTAAATCCGGTAGAAGTGGGAATGGAAGAGGTTTTTGAGCTTTACACACGGGCATACGAAGGGAATATATAAAATGGAACTTCTACTTTCAGGTAGCTGGTTAAATGAATCCGGAATATTCAAGGCCTCGGTAGAGGATATAGAGCTTTTTGACTCTATAGAGGAATTACCGGAGCTTAAAGCCACCTACTTTGTTATCCTTTCCTACTCTCTATCTAATGAAACTCTAAAGGTCAATATTAAAAAGGGAAATGAACCACAGATTATTCTGTTGAAAATAAAAGATTTTGAGAAATATAACCCGTCATGTTGCAAAAGTGTATTTTTGAGTTTAGATAAACCGGTGTTAAGTGATAAAGAATATGAGAAGAGGATTGAGATAATAAAAAACTTTATTAGAAAAGGAGATGTTTATCAGATTAATCTTACTAATAGATTTGACTTTCTACTCGACGGAAATCCTAAAGAACTTTTTTTAAACTTTTACAGATTTCAACCAGTTCCTTTCGGGTTTTATCTAAACTTGGAGGATTTTTATGTAATCAGTGGTTCTATGGAATTATTCCTCGAAAAGAAAGGAGAAATTTTAAAAAGTAAACCTATAAAAGGAACTTCACGTATAAAGAATGAACTTTTGGAAAGTGAAAAGGAAAAGGCCGAGAATTTGATGATTACCGATATGATGAGGAATGATATAGGTAAAGTAGCGGAAATAGGAAGTGTAAAGGTAGAAAAACTTTTCTATATCGAGGAATTTAGAACTCTATACCATATGGTTTCTACGGTAGTAGGAAGAACTAAAAAAGATTTCAAAGATATCGTTAAAAATACCTTTCCCCCTGCATCTGTAACGGGAGCACCGAAAAAAAGAGCTGTGGAAATCATTGACATGCTTGAGCCTTTTCCGAGAACTTATTACTGCGGGTCTGGCGGTTTAATATTTCCCAACGGTGATTTTAAACTATCAGTACTCATAAGAACCGCAATAGGGAAAAAGGAGAGATTAAGCTACTACGCGGGATGCGGGATAGTTTGGGATTCTATCCCAAGAAAGGAAGTAGAGGAAATGCATCTGAAAGGAGAAGCTTTTAAGAGGGCGGGAACAGGGAATTTAATTTTTAAGAGGTAAATTATATTTTTGAAGAACTTCTCTGAGTTTATTTTCATTTTCTGGAGACATCTCTGTGAGGGGAAGTCTAAACTCCTTCTCACACATTCCGAGCATCCAACATGCAGTTTTTACAGGAATAGGATTCGTTTCTACGAAAAGAACCTTAAACAAGTCATGTAGATAGTAATGAATTTCTCTTGCCTTCCTGAAATCACCTTTAAGGGCTGCATCCGTAAGTTCTTTTACCTCCCTCGGCATTATATTATTTGCAACGGAGATAACACCTCTTGCTCCCAGAGCCATCATAGGCAAGGTGAGGCTGTCATCTCCGGATAACACCGAAAAATTATTTCCGAGTTTCTTCACTATTTCCGAAATTCTATCCATATTGGGGGTGGATTCCTTAGAAGCTACTATATTTTCACATTCACTTACCAATTTGTACATTGTTTCTACTGAAATCTCAACACAGGTTCTCGACGGAATGTTGTAAATAATTATTGGAATATCAACCTCTTTAGCTACGGCTTTGAAGTGTTCATATATACCCTTCTGAGTGGGTTTATTGTAATAGGGTACAACGACAAGAGCTCCGTCAGCTCCTACCTGCTTAGCATGGGAAGTTAAATGAATAGCTTCATGAGTGGCATTACCTCCTGTGCCCGCAATTACTTTTATCCTTCCCGCAGCTTTTTTTACTGCGAATTCTATCACCTGTTCATGCTCTTCAAAGGTTAGAGTCGGTGATTCTCCAGTAGTACCGCACACTAAAATAGCATCCGTTCCGTTTTTAACGTGAAACTCTATAAGATTACCCAGTGCTTCATAATCCACTTCTCCATCCTTAAAAGGTGTTATCAGAGCTACTATTGAGCCTTCAAACATTTATGTTCCTCCTTTACATAACAAGTATAACGAATTGAGGTTCATCAAATATCTTTATCTTGGAAATTCTTACCGTAAAATTTATCTGGGATGGTTAAGCTGAGAAATACGTGGGCAGAACTTTCTAAGAAGATTATCGAAAAGAGGAAGTTTGAGACTATTGATTTAGTTAAAAGATTAAAGGTTATAACAGGCCATGACATTCGTATAAAAAACTATCCCGTTGAATCTCCAAGGGTAGCCTTTAACCCTTCTATTCATGTTTTCGGAAACAACATCAGGATATATGCAAGGGTAATTATGGGATATTACACCTATACCAGTGCAATTGCGGAGTTTGAATTTCCCTTGGAAGAACTATACGACCAATCGAGAAAGACTTATGAAGCGGAATTTACAGTCTTGCCGGATACGAAGTATGACCTTTGGGGAGTTGAAGACCCAAGAGTTTACGAAATAAACGGAAAACTATTTATGACTTACTGTGGCAGAACAGTTAACTACTTTAGCGTAGAATCCAAAAGCGAAAGAACTCTTCCTGTAACCGCTAGGTATGAAAACGGAAAATGGAAAAAAATAGCTGTATTTAGGATGCAGGAAGAAATAAGAAGTTTCGTTGTAAGTGATAAAAATGCTTTCCTTGTAAAAACTGATAAATTGATGTTATTTCACAGACTCCATATGTTAAACGATAAGTTTTACCTTGCGGTTTGTAATGTCCCGGAAAAGGTTATAAACTCGGATAATCTGCAAGAGATAGAAATCGGAGAAAACATAACCATTATGGAGGGAGCACCCTTTGAGAGTAAAATAGGCTGGGCTACACCCCCTATTAAGGTTAATGATGAAAATCTCGTCTTAATTCACGGAGTGGACAGAGAACTCACAGCCTACAGAGTATTTGCCGTACTCATCAATAAAGAGGGATACTTCACAGCAGTAACTCCTTTTTATATCCTTGAACCTAAAGAGATTTACGAAAAATACGGAGATAGACCTTTTGTAGTATTTCCTTGTGGCATACAGAGATTAGGAGAAAAACTGATAATCTCTTACGGAGGAGCTGACACAACAATAGTTATAGGAGAAATAGAATTAGAGACTTTAATGAATATCCTTGAGGAGAATAGAATTGATTAATCTCTCAAACTTCTCGGTAATGACCCTAACGTCGTTTTTTTCTACAAACTTTCGTGCGTTTTCTTTAATTTTTATTCTACGCTCTTCATCTCTTATAACTTCTTTCAACTTATTTACAAGTTCTTCAACATCTTTGTAGAAAACAACGGGTGATTCTTCTCCATGGGGAATCGTTTCAAAAAAACGGTTATCCGGAACTACAGTTATAGTGAGGGTTCCTAAAATTTGATACAGAGTAGAGGATACTACAACCCTTTTTGTATTTCCTTTAGGGAGTAGATGAATATCTGCTTTATGAAGCTCGCTGACTATATCTTCGTAATCGAGAATTCTTTCTTCTTGAGATACCCATTCCTCATTTATTCTAAGTGGGTCCATAGCCCTTATAACCCTATACTGAATCTTCGGAAAGTACTTTCTTAAAACCTTTAATCCTTCTACATACGGACAATATTCCTCCTTGGGTTGTCTTCCGAAGGAAAAAAATCTAATTACACCATCTTCTGCAAATTTCCTTTTGCTCGCATTTACCGGATAACAGGGATAGGGAATTATTTCTATCTTTTCGGTTGATACTCTTGCCCGTAGGACTTCCTCAATGAATCTGTTATCAAAAACTACTACTTTTTCAAAAATGTTCATATCGGAGTAGCGAATTTCTTCATATAATCCCTCATGAATTATCGCTATTGACGGAACACCTTTGTCCTTTAAAACTTTCACCAATTTTTCCACACTTGAATAGGGAATTTTTTCGTAGCTCTCAACGATAAGGATATCAAGCTCGTGTTCTAAAACTTTAGCTATATCAAGTGTCCCTTCCTCACCTTCGGGAGAAATTTCCTCATAACAACGCACAACAAAGTCTTCATCTTGCCTTATAAGTTTGTGGTGCCACCAACGGTTGGCACTCTCCAAGTAAGGAGCAAATACAGTAATATTATGTCCGCGACGGAGGAGTTCCCTCCCTATCATTTCAGCGTGGAGGGAAACCCCACAAGTTGCGTTCCAACGGCTTAGAATTCCTATGTTCATAAGTTTAAAGATAATTCAGCGATTTCTTTTTGTCTTTACCTTTCCCAAAACCCTAAGAGGTAAGCCCCATACCTTCGTAAAGTGTTTACCCGCAATTTGGTCAAATTGGTCTTTTTCCGAATAGGTTGCGAGCTCCTCTATGTACAGGGAATTAGGAGATTTCCTTCCGACTACGCTCACAGAACCCTTGTAGAGTTTTACCCTTACCTCTCCTGTAGCAAGTTCTGCCAGTGTGTTGGTAAAGGCGTCAATTGCTTGCCTTAGAGGTGTAAACCAAAGACCTTCGTATACAAGCTTAGCGTACTCATGAGGAATATGGGTTAAGAAATAATGGAAGGTAAATCTATCCAGTACCAAGGAAAGTAAATCCCTGTAAGCCTCGTAAAGAACTATTGCTCCGGGTGCTTCGTAAATTTCTCTACTCTTTATACCGACAAGACGGTTTTCTACCATATCAATTCTACCAACACCGTGTTTTCCTGCAATTTCGTTTAGGTCAACTATAAGTTTGTATAAATTGTCATACTTATTTCCGTTAATGCTTACAGGTCTTCCTTTTTCAAACCCAATGGTAATGTATTCGGGCTGGTCAGGAGCCTTTTTGGGAGCAGTTGTTATCTGATAAGCGTCTTCGGGAGGTTCCTGCCACGGGTCTTCTAAAGGACCACATTCTATCGAAACACCCCATAAGTTTCTGTCTATTGAATAAGGTTTCTCCTTAGTAGCTTTTACGGGAATGTTAAATCTTTGGGCGTATTCAACTTGTTCTTCCCTTGACTTGAATTCCCATTCCCTTACCGGAGCAAGGACTTCTATGTCAGGATTGAGTGCCCATACGGAAAGTTCAAATCTCACTTGGTCGTTTCCTTTGCCCGTAGAACCGTGAGCCACATAATCGGCATTGAATTTTTCCGCATAGTAAACGAGTTTTTCAGCTATAAGTGGTCTTGAAAGTGCCGCAGTCAATGGGTATTTCCCCTCATAAAGAGCCAAAGCCTTCAAAGTGGGTAAACAGTAGTTTTCGGCAAAGGTCTCTTTTAAGTCTTCGACTATAGCCTCTACCGCTCCTGCCCTTCTTGCTTTTTCGGGAATCTCCGATAGTTCTTCACCCTGACCTACATCCGCGGTATACGTAATTACTTCATACCCCTTTTCCGTAAGCCATCTAACTATTATGGAGGTATCCAGTCCGCCGGAGTAAGCTAAGATAACCCTTTTTTTCATAACTTATAAGTTTAATACAGAGAGGTGTTTCCTGTATATAGAACCTACAATTCCCAAACCGATAAAGTTGGTAAGTAAATTACTTATACCGTAGCTTATGAAGGGAAGGGCTATACCCTTAGGAGGGAGTATATTAAAAGCCATAGCATAGTTCACTAGAATAGAGTAAACAATGTTTAAGGTTACACCGACTATTATTAGCTTTTCATAAATTCCGTATACCCTATTTGCAAATTTAAAAAGCTTTATTACCAATACGAGTTGCAGGAATAGTAAAAATAGGAATCCCAAAACACCTAAATTTTCAATAATTAAACTGACTACGTAATCCGTATCTGATTCCCTTATGTATATTGCAGAAAAAAGACCCTTACCGAGTCCCTGTCCGAGGAAACCACCGTTTATTACAGCTTGCAGTGATTTAATTATTTGATATCCCTTGTCGTATGGGTCGGATAAAGGGTCCAACCACCCTTGGAACCTCTTTTTTACATGCTCGGAATAGAGGAGTAGAATTCCTATACCTGTAGTCCCCAGAATTATTAAGCTCGGGATAAAAATCCTAAGCGCTACTCCCCCTAACCACATAAGGGATATTCCGAGGAGAAGAAAAAATAAAGCCATCCCCAAATCGGGCTGAAAGGCTATTAAACCTACATGACCTAACAAAACTGCTAAAACAAAAATCAGGTTCTTAAGCTGTTCTATGTAGCCTTTAACCCCTATATAGTAAGCGAGAAAGAGTATTAAAACCACCTTCGAAAACTCCGACGGTTGTATGCTGGTTCCTATCAGCCACCTTACAGGCATACCGTTTTGGGAAGGGTAAAGAAACTTTTTAATTAAAACCGCGGTGAGTAGCAATCCGGAAATTATAATTGTGGAATAAATAACTTTCTTGTTTTTATAAATTTTGTAATCAATTTTGCTAAAAATGTACATAACTATTAATCCAAAAATAAAAAATACAGTTAGTTTTACATTTTTTGATATAGATTTAAAAAGCTTTTGAAAATAAATTTCTTTAAAAGGTTTAAATTTGTACTCTTTATTCCCTATTTTTTTAAAATATTCTCCGGTATGCGCTGGAGAAAAACGTTCAGGGAAAAGCTCCAGATAAGATAGTGGATAAATTTCATCAGTATTTTTATCATAAAAATACCTTATATTATTCTTTTTATAAAGAATCCAACCGTGCTCTTGGGAATAATAAACTAAAGCGTTTGGATGATAATTAATTAGCAGAGGAAGGACATTTTTGAGAAATACAAATGTCTGGGAGAATATAAAAAAAATGAGTAAGATGGAAAGGATTTGTTTGTCAGGATATACCTTTTCTATAAATTTCATTCTCTATCTCTGATATTAATTCTACCCTCTTCAGGTGTCTTCCCCCTTCAAAGGGCGTCTCTAACCACACCTTAACTATTGAAAGTGCAAGTTCCACTCCCAGAACTCTTTCCCCTAGACATAAAACGTTAGCATCATTATGAAGTCTGCTCATTCTTGCCATGTATTCGTTAGTACATAGGGCAGCCCTTACTCCTTTGAATTTATTAGCCGTTATAGACATTCCTATTCCCGTGCCGCATATGAGAATTCCTCTATCCACCTTTTTCTCTTGGACAGCCTTTGCTACCGCTTGGGCAAAAAGAGGATAATGAGTTGACTCTTGAGAGTGAGTTCCCATATCCAACACTTCATGACCCTCTTTTTCAAGAAAATCTTTTATTTTTTCCTTTAGAGGATATCCTGCGTGGTCTGAACCTATAGCTATTTTCATAGTGATAGATTGTAAGATAAAATTATTACTACTGTGAAGTATGACTGGACTAAGTATAAAACCAAAATTTTAGAGCTCAAGGAAATTTTCAAAAATAAAAACGAGGGAACTGATGTTGAAGTCGCGGTAATTACTCCCGAAGACCCCGACTTTGAGCCGGAAATGCAGATTCCCTATGTTAGGATACGCTTTTACATAGAAAACCACATCCATGAAAGAAAGGTAGAGTTGTTTGAACACTATATGCAAAAGGACGTAGATGAAATAGTTAAGCTGATTGAATTCTTTATACAGGAATTTGAATCCGAAATAGAGTCTTCAGAATACAGCGGCGGATAATATAATTATATTCCTCTGGAGGGGTGGCCGAGCGGACGAAGGCGGGGGATTTGAAATCCCTTGGCGGGTTCGCTGCCCGCCCGTGGGTTCGAATCCCACCCCCTCCGCCAAAAAATTTTTCGGAGGAAAACCCATGAAGTTGACTATATATCTCATCACAGACGATAGATACTTTAAGGATAGAGATTTGATTCAAACAATAGAGCAGGCACTCTTAGGTGGAGTGACTGCAGTCCAGTATAGATTTAAGAACAAAACCACCAGAGAAATGTATGAAGAGCTTGTTAAACTCCGTGAACTCACAAAAAAATACAATGCTGACCTTGTGGTAAATGATAGATTAGACCTTGCCCTCGCGGTTGAAGCAGACGGTATACATATAGGAAAAGAGGATTTACCCCCGGAGGTTGTAAGGGCAATAGTCGGAGATAAAATGTACATAGGTTATACAGCTAACAGTATTGAGGAGGTAAAGAAAGCACAAGAACTCCCTGTAGATTACATAGGTTTTGGTTCTATCTATCATACAACCACGAAGGATAATTACAAATACGTAGGACTTGAAGCCCTCCAGGAAGCTGTGAAAATTTCGAAGAAACCGATAGTTTGCATAGGTGGAATAATGTCCTATAGAGTCCCCGAAGTTGTAAAGGCTGGATGTCGTAATATAGCAACCGCTTCCGGTATATTAGGTTTTGCAGATGTAAAGAAAGCTGCAGAATCTTTTAAAAGGGCTTACCAAGAAACTATCAGAATGCTAATGCTTATGGGCAAAGTTTAAGTATCCCATGAGAGTACTGATAACCGGTACGGATACAGGAATAGGTAAAACTTTTATAACCTATAATCTTGCAAAGGCTTTGAAGGAAAAAGGATACAACGTAGGATGTTATAAGCCTGTAGAAACATACGTCAAGGATATACCAGAAGATGGAAACCTTTTAGCTAAGGCTACAGGACAAAGTGTTGATGAAGTGGTTCCCGTTCGTTTTTCCCTTCCTCTTGCTCCATACGCAGCAACAATTGAGGAAAAAAGGGATTTTTCTTTGGATGAGTTAAGAACCCATTTTGAAGGACTAACCAAGAAGTATGAAATTCTTCTCGTGGAAAGTGCGGGAGGAATAGCGGTTCCCATAAAGAAGAATTACACTTATGCCGACCTAGCAAAAGACTGGAATTTGAAGGTATTTATAGTGGCAAGGGCGGGTTTAGGTACATTGAATCACACTTACCTGACATGGTATTACGCTAAAAACAACGGATTGGAAGTGATAGGCATAGTTTTAAATGGGTCAACGGGTAAGGATATTTCCGAAAAAACAAATCCTTTGATAATTAAAGAGATGACAGGTATAGAACCTGTTGTTATTCCAGAAGTAGGAGATTTAGAATTACCAGAAGAACACAAAGAAAAACTTCTCAATTACTTTTTATCAGGTTTGAGACCGTAAATTGATGCAATTCTTTCTGCAAGTTCTTTAAAATAAGGTGCAGCAACTGTACCTCCGTATATGTTCTTTCCTCTAGGTTCATCTACGAGGATTATCGCGGTAAATTTCGGATTTTTCGGGAAAAAACCTATGAAGAAAGTAGTTAATTTTTCCTTGGAATAAGTTTTAATTTTCCTATCGTACTTTTGTGCGGTTCCTGTTTTCCCTCCTATGTAAAATAAACCGCTTTTTGCTTTTTTTCCAGTGCCTTTCTCCACAACTTGTATAAGTACACTTCTTAACCATGCGACTGTACTTGGAGATATATCTAAAGGCTCTGTATGAACTTCTTCTTTCTCTAAAATTGAAGGTTTTACATATTTTCCTTGAATGAGAGCGTTAAAACTTGTGAGCAGGTGAAATGCATTATACGCTATTCCTTGTCCTATTGATGCATAAGTTCTATTAGCTTTATTATTCAGGTTGGATATTCGAGGATTATTTTCACTGAATATAATTTTTGGAGTTTTCTTCATTCTAAAGGTCGAAAAAAGTTTATCAAAATCTTCCGGACTTAATCTCATACCGATTTTTATGGCTCCTACATTGGAAGAATAAATTAAAACCTCAGCTGGCGTAATGTACTTCTTTTTCCTTAAATAGGTTATTGGGTCTCTTATTATTTTTTTATATACCTTTAATTTTCCGTAATTAATATCTATCAAGCTGTTCTTTTTTATAAATCCTTTGTCAATGGCATAAGCTACGAGGAATGGTTTAAAGGTTGAACCTATCTCAAATAGGTCGTAAGTTCCAAAATTTCTTGTAAAAATAGGGAAAAACCTTTCGTATCTGTTCGGGTCGTAATCGGGAAATGTCGTAAAACCTCTTATCTTTCCGGTGTCCGACTCCATGACTATTATTACAATTTTTTTAGGTTTCCACTTTCTCCTTATTTTCTTCTTTATTTCTTCAATAACAGATTGTACCCGGTAATCTATGCTTAATACCAAATCTTTAGGTTCATGAAAATCGTAATCCTTTGGTTCTATAAAAAGAATACCTTTATCCCTGTAGAGAATAAATTTTTTTCCCTTTTCCTCATGTCCCGTCAAATACCTATCAAATTGATACTCCAGTCCTTCTCCTCCACCCCCTTCCTTTTTGACAAAACCTATTAGATTTGAAGCGAAGTACTTGTGAGGATAAAACCTTAAGTATTTTTGCCCTACTCCCACGTGAGCCGTAATAAAAGGCTTTGTGTACCTCTTTTTATCCCTATCGTAATCTATACTCCTTATAAAGTTCCTTATTTCTTCTTCCTTTTCCAATGGAAAGGTAATTAGTTCAAAAACATCTTTATTTTTAGCCAGCTTTTTCCTGATTTTCTCCTGAGGAATTTTCAAAATTCTTGAAAGTCCTTTTATAAACCGTTCCTTCTTTTTTTCATCGGAAAATAGGAAAAATTTATAGATGTAAATGTATCCTACGGGATAGCTTATTGCTAAGGGAATACCATTTCTATCCAAGATAGAACCTCTGTAATCTTGAACACTGATGATTTTTACACTATCTTTTGCTCCTTTTAAAACTTTTTCTTCAAAGAAGTTTATGTATAACAAACGTAAAAAAACTATAGCAGATAAAACCAAGATAACTGCGAATAAAATTTTAATTTTTCTTTTAAATTCCTTTTCTCTCTTCCTGTATTTGATTAATTGTTCCACAATTATTTATTATCTAATCTTTTGATACCCCTCTGGTAATCTGTATATATATTCAGGAATCTCCGCTTTTCTTACAGAAATCACTTCCGTATAGGTTCTAAACATTCCCGTATCTTGTTCAGTTCTTATCACCCCTCCGTAGTTCCTTAAGATTTCATTTAAAAATTTTTCTATCTCCGAAATAGGGATGTTTCTTTCGGTTAAATTCTTTTCCTTCATAATAGCCTTTATAAAGTTTATGTAAAATCTATTCTCAAGCTCATTTGCTTTGACAAGTTCCTTCCAATCTTTGGTGTACCACTGCACAATAGTGTTCCTTCTTCCCATAAAGGAAGCATCTATAATAACTTTGCGGGCCTTGTAATTCCTTATCCTTTTAATTTCTTGGGAAGGTTTGAATGCATCCTTTTTTATCGTACATACTTTATTGTTACAGTCTATAAACGGGATAGTTACCAGAAATAGTGGAGCGGTTTTGGAAAAATCCATATAAGACTTTGTACTTTTTATCACCCTATAGATTTTAGGGAGACCGTTTTCAATCTTTTGTACCATAAACTCTCCCTTAGTTTCTGTAATAATTGCATCTTCGGCAATATAGATTTTCCTCTTTAGTTCTTTCTTTATGTGAAAACCTTCACTTCCGTTTATTTCTTCCAGAATAAATCCCTCTACAGCAAAACTAAAAACGAAGGTAAATAAAAGAAGAAAGAGTTTTAACATAGTACCTTCAATTTTAACACAGTATTAATGTATTAATATTTAACCTTGTGAGGTTAGATAAATATCTTTCGAAAGCTCTTCATATCTCCAGAAAGGAGGCAAAGGAGTTAATAAGAGAGGGAAGGGTAAAGGTCGGCGGTAAAACGGTCAGAGAAACAGATTACCGTGTAAAGGAAGGAGAAGAAGTTGAAGTAGAAGGTAAGAGTCTAAAACCTAAGGAAAAGGTTTATATTATGCTCTATAAACCAAAGGGTTATCTCTCAACCACCGAAAGGGAAGCAAAATATCCCTCATTTATAGAATTTCTGGCTGAACACTTCGGACACAGAAAACTTTTCTCCGCGGGAAGACTTGACGTTGACGCAGAAGGATTACTTATTGTAACCGACGATGGAGAACTAACCCATAGGCTTACACACCCGAAATGGAAAGTGGAAAAAGAATACATTGTAGAATTAGACCAGAGTATAAGCGCTGAAGATCTAAAGAAACTGTATGGGATAAAACTTGAAAAAAAACCAGTTCAGCTGGTAAAAGCGGAGAAATTATCCGATAACAGGGTAAATATAATCCTTACCGAGGGTCGCTATCATATAGTCAAGAGACTTTTTAGTGCTATAGGTTATACTGTAAAAGAACTTAAAAGAGTGAGAATAGGAAATATCAAATTGGATGAAAATCTTGAACCCGGTGAGTGGAGAGAACTCACAGAAGAAGAAGTAAAAAAACTAAAGAAATTGGTTAGGTTGCTCTGATGAAATACTTGAACGAATTCCAAAGGAAAGCTGTAGAAAGAGCCATTTCTTCGGATAAAGTATTTCTAATACACGGACCACCTGGAACCGGGAAAACAACTACTTTAATTGAGTGTATAAATCAGCTGGTAAAGCAGGGAAATAAAGTCCTTGCAACAGCGGATTCAAATATTGCAGTAGATAATATAGTTGAACGCCTTATAACAAAGGGTGTAAAAGTTGTAAGAGTAGGAAATCCCGCAAGAATTCTTAAAAGCATCCAAAAACATACCCTCGACTACTTAATTGAATTAGAGCCGGAATTTGATAAAGCCAAGAAACTCTACGAGGAACTAGAAAAACTGAGAGAAGAACAGAACAAGTATGTAAAACCGGAACCCAGATATAGAAGAGGGCTTAGCGATGAAGAGATATTAAAGCGGGCAAAAACCGGAACACCGGTGAGAGGTTTAAACCCTAAGGTAATAAGAAGTATGGCTAAATGGATAAAAATTCAACAGAGGATTAAAGAAATTTATGAAAAAGCAAAGTTAGAAGAACAAAAGGCTATAAAAAAGAAATGGAGGCAAGCATACGAAAAAACAATGCTAAAGAAAAACAAATATTTTACGCTACACACCAACTAAAGGCAAAAAAAAACCCATTGCAGGACGCTGTTAATTTGCTGGCGCGAATGATTGATGAAAAATGCGGAATAGAAATTTGTATATGCTGTAACCTACCATTAAGAAAAGATTTGATTGATGGTTGCAATATTTTGTTGCTGAGTGTATGTTATGAAGATTATACCTGTCGGTGTTAC
>QNXQ01000138.1 GCA_003978875.1 Aquifex sp.
AAAAAGCTTACAACACTTAAAGGAGGTTTTGATATGAAGAAAGTTTTACTTGCTTCTGCGGTTTTTGCTTTTACTACTTCTTCTTTTGCTCAAGAAATTACTTTGAAGTTATCTCAGGCTCTTGAGTTGTACGGAGGATTCAGTGCAGGATACTTTTACACAACCAATGAAAACAGCAAGGATTCCCAAGACAAGTTCCAAATAACCAATGCAATTATCGGAATAAAGGGTGAAACAGGTGAAAGTATAAAACTGGGATTCGATTTAGCGATAGGTGGTTCTCTATGGTCTACTGTATTTGATGGAGGACAAGGAGATCTTGCATACATAGATTCCACCAATAACGAGCTAAAAGAGGGAGTAGGTATACTCTGGGGATACGCCACATTAAAGCCTCATCCTGCAGTTTCTATTGATGCAGGTGTATTAACAACAAACGTGGGATACGAACTCGCAGATACTTATTCCAATCCCAATATAACATTTGGAGCAGTTTGGAATGCTCAACCGTTTATATACCCGGGAGTAAGGTTAACACTTTCTCCTATGGAAAACGTAGATCTGTATGTAGAATACAATCAAGAATATCAGAGTGATAATTTTGCATTTGGAATACTTGGAGAAACAGCTGGTGTATCCTTTGCCTTGAATTATTACGATTACAGGGAGAATAAAAATCTCGTTGATGTAGTTCTCGGATACTCCATAGCTAACATTGATTTAGGGTTAAACTTTGATTATCAGTGGTTGGATGATTCTGCTAAAACTCAAGGCCAGGACGACAGTGCCTACGGAGTGGCAATTTACTTTATTCCCAATTTCGATACATCTTACGGAAAGGTATCTTTACCTATAAGACTTGAATATTTCAATGAAGGCACAAGTGGGATATACTACGGCGGAGCTGATACCGGTTACACTTTTACCATTACTCCTACTATCAGACCTACATCCAATACATTCGTTAGAGCTGAAGCTGCATACGTAACAACTGATAACAAAGTTTTCAAAAACAACACAAAGGATAATAAAACAACATTTGCTTTTGAAATGGGTTTTACCTTCTAATACTGCCCCTGCACGCCTTCCTTTCTTTTTTCAGTTTTTTTTCCTTTTTTTAATTTTAAACAAGTAAAGCCTGCATTTTCATAGAAACCTAATTTTATTTCCCTGTTTTTAATCGGTTGAATGTCTTGAGGTTCTTCAAGTAAAGTGCTTTTAATAACCTCAAAAGAGAACTTTCCTTTTACAAAGTTCTTTATATCAAAGAAAGAGTAAAAGGTTGCCTGTTTATACAGTGGGTGTCCCTGCTTTGCCTTTTCTTGATAGAATTTTGCCCATTTACTTTCCTTTAGAATCAATCCAAGGTAAAGATTTCCGTCATCTCTTAGAACCCTATAGGCTTCATCTATAACCCTTTGAGGATTATCTACAAAGCATATGGTAACGATAATAAATACACTGTCAAAAATCCCATCCTTAAAGGGTAAATTTTCTCCCTTTGCAAGAGCTACTTTAACTCCTCTCTCTTTCGCTATTTTTAGCATATTTATTGAAGTGTCTATTCCGTACTGTATACCGAGGGCATGTGCAAAACGTCCAGTACCCACTCCAATCTCGAGGGAAATATTAAAATCGTCCATTAAGGACTTTAAACACTTTACCTCTAAATCGTATGCACTTTTACCGAAGGGTTTTTCGTACCAAGAATCGTATTTGTTAAAATATGTATCAAAAGGATTCATTAATTAAATTTTATATACCGAGCGGGTGTGGCGGAACTGGCAGACGCGCCGGACTCAGGATCCGGTGCCCGTAAGGGCGTGCGGGTTCGACTCCCGCCACCCGCACCAATACCAAATATAAAATCAATCCTTCGGTATTTTCAAAAGGGAAAAGAAAAGTAAAGGAATCTTTTAAGCCGCAGGTTGTCCCATATCTTTAATTTTTTCAGGAGGTTTTACTTCAAGGCATTCATCGAACACGGTGTAAGCACATTTATCTCTACAATACTCATGGTCTAATTTCTTGAAGAGTTCCTCTATTGCCTCTCCCTTTGCATTGAATACTACATTTTGATTTACAACTTCATCAAATCCCGCATTTTCGAGTATAGGATAAACGTCGCACCCTATATTTGCAAAGGAAACTTCAAGATTTTTCCTTTTTAAGTCCTTTATAAGTCTTACTATTGTTTGAGCTCCCGTAGCATCCACGTAATTGACCGCTTCCATATCTATAAGAACAAACTTGAGAGGTCTTCCTTTGAAAAGTGCTTCTTCAACTCTTTCCATAATATAGTCATAGACGAATTGTGCATTTCCAAAGTAAATAGACATATTCGGTCTTATAAACATAATCTGTGGACATTCGGGAAGCTTTTTCTTTTCCGCATTTACAAAAGTTCTCGTCACAGGGTCTCTGGTAAGAATAACAATTCTCGGATACATGGTTTTATAAACGAAACTTCCCAAGGATGTTAAAACTCCAAGGGTAATCGCAACCCAAAGGTCCATAAAGAAAACCGATGCGAAGGTTATACCCGCTACTAATCCGTCTACTTTGTTAATTTTGTATAGCTTAATAATATCTTGAGGTCTTATGAGATTTATTACCGCGGAAAGCACTATAGCTGCAAGAGAAGCTTTAGGGAGATAATAGAATGCTGGTGCAAGTAGGAATAATGTGAGACCCACAAGTGCACCTGACAAAACACTTGCTAAAGGAGTAACAGCACCCAAGGAAAAGTTTAGAGATGAACGGGAGAAAGAACCTCCTGCGGGAAAACCTTTAAAGAAAGAAACTGCTACATTTGCCATACCTTGTCCAATCAATTCCTGATTTGGATCCCACTTGTCTCCTACACGTACCGCAAGAGTTTTAGCTATAGCAACTGCTTCTATAAGACCAAAAAAGGCAACAACAAAGGCCCCTCCCCACATCTTGCTCATAGTTGCAAAATCTAAAGGTGGTGGTTCAGGTGTAGGAAGCCCTTGAGGAACATCCCCTACAATTGCAACACCGAATTTATAAAGCTGAAATTGATACACAAGAAAAGAAGTAACAATTACCGCAATAAGAGCTCCAGGAATGTAAATACTTATTTTCCTAGAAATCCAAATAATAAAGTAGGCCAGAATACCTATACCGAGCGTATAGGGATTTGTCATTTCCAATTTACTTACTAAATCAATAACAACGTCAAATATATGGGTGGAACGCTCTATTTTATATCCGAAAAGGTGTCCAAACTGGGATAGAGCTATTACCATAGCTCCTGCGGATGTAAAACCTACAACTACGCTATTAGAAATCAGGTCTACTATAAAGCCGAGTTTAAATATACCTACAGTTAATCTGATAAGACCAACCATAAAAGCTAAAAGTGCCATGTATTTAATCCATTCGGGTGTTTGGGGTTCAAGTCCTATACCGTATAGAACCGAGGCGGAAAGTAAACAGGTCATCGCCACAGGGCCTGTGTTTAGATAACGGGAACTTCCAAATATCGCCGCTACAATAGTGGCGATAAAAGCAACGTATAAACCGTGAATGGGAGGCATTCCTGCAAGCATAGAATACGCCATAGATTGGGGGACGTACACTGCTGCAACAGTTACACCGGCGATAACATCCCTTAATAACTTTTCTTTGTTGTAATCTTTAAACCACATTATGAAAGGAAATTTGAGAGTAAAAGAGACGTTAATGCTCGGGGCCTCTTCGGCTTTTTTCATGACACAAATATTTTAAAAACATTTATGATTTTTCTTATATAAGAATAAATTAAGTATATATATGAAATCACTTATAATTGGGGGGCCTACCGCGGTAGGTAAATCAGATTTAGCGTGTTTAGTTGCAAAGGCATTAAACGGAGAAATAATAAGTGCGGATAGTATGACGGTATACAAATTTATGGATATAGGAACAGCTAAACCGCTAGAATGTATGAAAGAGATCCCTCATTATTTGATAGATGTTGTAGAACCCGGAGGATACTTTGATGCAAAAATATTTGAAGAGGAAGCTAAAAAGTTAATTGAGGAGATAAGCGGAAAAGGTAAAGTTCCTATAGTAGTTGGAGGAACTTATTTATACATTCAGGCTTTACTTTACGGTATAGATGAAACTCCCAAACCGGATTGGAATTTAAGGAAAAAACTTTACAGAATAGCGGAAAAAAAGGGGAATGAATTTCTGTATGAAAAATTGAAAATTGTGGACAATAAATATGCAAAAAAGATACATAAGAACGACCTCAGAAGAATTGTAAGGGCTTTAGAGGTTTTCATAAACACAGGTAAACCTTTTTCATATTTCCACAAATGGGAAAAGCCGAAACTCGATTTCGTGGGTATATATCTTAAAAGAGATACTAAAAACCTTTATAAGAGAATAGAAGACCGTATAAGAAATATGGTCAAAAACGGTCTTTTAGAGGAAATTAAAAAATTACTTGAGATGGGTTATGAAAATTTTCTCACTTCTGGTCAAGCTATAGATTACAAGGAATTTATTCCCTGTGTAAAGGGAGAAAAAAAATTAGAAGAATGTATACAGGAAGCTATTAAAAATACAAAACAGCAGGCAAAAAGGCAGATAAGGTGGTTTAGAAAACAAGGATGGTATGAAATAAATTTAGACGAAGTAAACTTAGAGGAAGCTTGTAAAAAAATCGTAGATATTTATAAATCAAGTGTCCAAAACAACTCAAGTAAGTAAATGATTTTTAACATATCTTTTCTATAAGCTTTTTATAAATTCTTTATAAAGGAGGTGGTAGGATGGCAGAGGAAAAGAAGGAACAAGCAGGCCAAGAGCAACAAGAAACCAAGATGCCTACCAGGGAAGAAGTTGAAGCAGTTCTCGATGAAATCAGGCCAGCGCTCAGATTTGATGGTGGTGATGTTGAACTAGTTGATATTCAAGAAGACGGTACCGTATTGGTAAGATTAGTAGGTGCATGTTCAGGTTGTGGAATGTCCGTACTCACACTTAAAGCCGGAATAGAAAGAGTTTTAAAACAGAAATTCCCTCAAATAAAAGAAGTAAAAGATATAAACATGGACATGCCGATGACCTTTGGCTTTTAAGCTCCTTCCCTTTTCTTCCATCTTGTTCCTGCAGGAGTATCCTCGAGTATAATTCCCAGTTCTTTTAGCTTATCTCTGATATAGTCTGCTACTTTAAATACCTTTTCTTTGCGTGCTATATTTCTTGCTTCTATAAGGATGTGAATTAACTTTTCGTCAAAAACCTCTCCTGCTTCAAGTTCCCTTTCTACAACCTTTTCTACTTTACATTCAGGATACACATCCTCTAAAAGTCCGAATATCTTTTTCATAGTATTGAGCAAAGACTTAGCCGCAAATTCATACGCTTCTAATTCTCTTTTGGATATTTTCCCTTCTGCAAAAGACTTGTTTCTAACTTTATTTAATTCAGAGACTAATTTGTATACCTGTGCTAGTGCTTCCGGTGTATTGAAATCGTCGCTCAAAGAAGCGTAAAAGTTTTCTTCAAACTCTTTAACATAGCTATACAGGGGATGTGTTCCTCCTTCTTTATCTTCAACAATTTCTAACTTTCTAAGAAGTTCTATATCTTCAATAGCCCCTTTTAAACGTTCATAAGCTTTAAGAGTTTCTTCCATCTTTTCCCAGGAAAAATCGAGAGGACTCCTGTAATGGGTAAATAGAACCAAGAGTCTAAGGACATCCGGATGATACTTGGTATAAACTTCTCTTAGAGTCACATAATTTCCGAGAGATTTTGACATTTTTTGACCGCTTACGGTGACTAGTCCGTTATGCATCCAGTATCGGGCAAAGGGCTTGCCGGTAATGGCTTCCGCCTGAGCTATTTCATTTTCGTGGTGAGGAAATACTAAGTCAAGTCCTCCTCCGTGAATATCTATAGTTTCACCTAAATGTTTGAAAATCATAGCAACACACTCTGTATGCCACCCGGGTCTACCTTTGCCCCAAGGAGAATCCCAGGCGGGTTCACCGGCTTTTGCTGCCTTCCAGAGGGCAAAATCTAGAGGGTCCCTCTTTTTCTCGGAAGGTTCAATCCTTGCACCTGCTATTAATTCCTCAACGTCTCTCTTAGAGAGCTTACCGTAGTCCTTAAACTTTTTAACGGAAAAGTAAACGTCTCCATCAACTACATAAGCATATCCTTTTTCTACCAGCTTCTGGATAACATCTATAATCTCCTGAATGTGTTCCGTCACTCGGGGTTCGACATCCGCCGGTCTTACCCTTATATTTTCCATATCTATGTAATACTTAGCGATATACCTGTCAGCTATGGTCATAAAGTCGGTGCATTCTTGTTTTGCCCTGTTTATTATCTTGTCATCCACATCGGTAAAGTTCCTTACAAACTTTACTTGGTAACCTAAGTGTTCTAAAAATCTTCTGAAAACGTCAAATACTATTAAACTCCTTCCGTGCCCTACGTGGGATTCATCGTAAACTGTTACACCGCATGTATATATTAGAACCTTTGGCGGATTTATAGGAACAAACTCTTCTACTTTTCCGCTAAGCGTATTATAAATTCTCAAGCTCATAGTTTTATTTTAGTTTAATACTCCCCTAATTTGATACATCGTAGAAAGTACTAATGAGTTATTAATTCTTACTTTTCTTGACGCGGTTTGAATAGAGATATAATTTACATTTTTAGAGATAGGTAAGGGGGCGAAAGGATTCGACGGGGACTGGCGGTCCCCGAGGAGCAGGCCGGGTGGCTCCCGTAACAGCCACCGAAACACTTCCCGAAGCTGAACTCGCTCTCGCTGCCTAATTAACAGGCAGCGCGTCCCCGGAGGGTTTGCGGGTGGCTCTCCGGAGGGCGTCAGAGACACCCGCTCGGGCTACTCGGTTGCACGGGACTGGGTAGCCGACACCTTCAGCCCGTGCTACCTTCGGGGAGCTTGCCCGTGGGCGACCCGAAGGGAAACCCAAAACACGGGCTAAGCCTGTAGAGCCTCGGATGTGGCCGCCGTCCTCGGACGCGGGTTCGATTCCCGCCGCCTCCACCAAAAGTTAAAAAAGTCTAAGTTATCCTTTCCGCTAAATAATCAGCTATATGTTTTACTTCCTGGTTATTTTTAAATTTCTTTGTACCGTCTCTTAGTTGAAGTACACAACCCGGGCACTCTGTTACTATGTAGTTAGCACCTGTTTTTTTGAAATCAAGCATTTTCTCCCTTTGAATTTCTTCGGAAAGTTCAAGATTCTTAATTGAAAATAGCCCTGCAAACCCACAACAGCTTTGAGCTTTTTCCGCTTTTATTGTTTTTGCACCTTCAACCTTTCCGAGAGCTTGGTAAAAATTATTGGGATTAAGCTTCATAGCGGTATAGTAATGACAGGGTACGTGAACGGTAACACTTTCTCCATCTCCTTTAAATTTCACATCTTCGTTAGCGATGATTTCCGTAAAGCTCAAGACTTCCCAACTTTTACCGTAATCCTCTTTTAACGCACCGCCGCATGTTGGACATGCGACAACAATAGCATCGTATTCGTACTTTTCCATTTCTTTTAAGTTGTGTTCCTTTAATTTTTCAAAGGCTTCTATATTTCCGTGATAAAGGTGAGGAGCGCCACAACACTTTATATCCTTGGGAACTATTACGGTATAACCGAGTTTATTTAGAACTTTTATAACACTTTCCCCCGTCTTTCCGTAAAAAACATCTATCATGCAACCTGTGAAAAATAAAAGTTTCTTCTTTTCTTTTTCCGCTTTAAAAGTTTTTCCCCTTATACCGAAAGGTTTACCGTAGGGTTTAGGAAAGAATTTAACACCTCCAGTAGGTAAGGGAAGTTTTATCTCTTTAGGCAGAGGTTTAGATAAAATTCCCGCAATCTTTAGAGTAATCCTTCCCACTTTAGATTGCATAAACTCTAAACTTTTTAACCCCGCCTCCGATATAAAATCTTTTCCCATTTGCTTATGTTGAAGTTCTCTGGCATGGGTAAGTATTTCTTTATATTGAACGTCATTAGGACAAACCCATTCACACCTTCTACACATAGCACATTCATTCCATTGGACAACAACTTCTTTTGTTAGAGGAAGTTCTCCCTTTATTACCATTTCGGCAAGGGCTAATCTTCCTCTTGCGAAAGCACCCTCTTCTTCCTTAAAGGGATAGGTGGGGCATACAGACTTACAAAGACCGCATTTAACACACTTCTCGGCTAAGTCTAAAGGAAATTCAAATTCTTTGTCCATAGAGATGATTTTAAGATTAGCTTTTACTTATTCTATGATAAAAATTTTTTATAGAGCCTTTGAAAAAGCTCATAGAGATTTAAATAAAGAACTTTTAGGAGTGTAAATATGTGGAGAGTAATATACACAGGCCAAAGACCTGCGTATGAAAATATAGCCCTTGATAATATACTTCTTGAACTTAAATCTGAAGGGAAAATTCCCAATACCGTAAGGTTCCTTCAGTTTAAGCCTGAATGCGTTTTAGTAGGTTATCACCAAGCGGTTGAACAAGAAGTAAGGCTCGAATACGTTCAAAGGGAAGGAATAGATGTCAACAGAAGAATCACAGGAGGAGGAGCTATATATTTTGATGAGATTCAAATCGGCTGGGAAATAATCGCAGATAGAGAAAGTTTCGGTAATAAATCCTACGAAGAAATTACTAGGATTATATGCGAATCTGTAGCAAAAGGACTGCAAAAACTTGGTATAAATGCTCACTTTAGACCGAGAAATGACATCGAGGTTGAAGGGAAAAAGATTTCCGGAACTGGTGGAGTATTCGAAGGTAATGCTTTCCTCTATCAGGGAACTATCCTTATGGATGTGAATCTGGAAAGAATGCTCAAATCCCTGCAAATTCCCGTTGAAAAATTAACATCGAAGGGAATAAAGTCAGCAGAAGACAGAATAACTTGGGTAAAAAGGGAATTGGGTAGACTGCCATCAAAAGAAGAAGTTTTCGATGCTATCTTACAAGCATTGAAGGAAGAACTCGGGATAGAATCCTACTGGGGAGAACTCACAAAAGAGGAACTCCAGCTCCTCGAAGAGAAAAAAGATTACTTTAGAAGTGAAGAGTGGATTTATCATGTAAAGAAAGCTATTACGGGAGATGAGATACTTTACGGAATTTACAGATGTCCGGGAGGAACCTTTAGGGTCTCTGTAAAGGTAGACCCTCAAACGAAAGTACTTCAGCAGGTAATTATAAATGGTGACTTTTTCATAAATCCTAAGAGACTTATATACGACTTGGAAGCCTACCTGAAACATACTCCTGTTCAGGAAGTGGAGAAAAAAATCAGGGAGTTTTTTGCAAACAAGAATTTTGAAAGTGTAAACCTTACAGTGGATGACTTCGTGGAAGCTGTGATGTTTCCCATTAGGAAATTAGAAGCTCAGGATTTGGGGATAGATAAAAAAAAACTCAATAGAGTAATAGGAAGTATAGGAGGTAGTTTAAAGGAGAATATAAAGAAAGCTAAGGTTATGCTTCTCCCTTATTGTGCAAAGCCTTCCTGGTGTGATTATAGACATACAGATGATTGTGGAGAATGTGGAGGTTGTACCGTAGGAGATCTTTACAGAATGGCTTACGAGAGGGGAATGATTCCTATAACTATAACGAGCTTTGAGATGCTGAGAGACGTTCTTCAATGGTGCGGAGAGAACGGGTACACTTACATAGGACACTGCTGTTATGAATTTTATGAAAAAAGGTATGAAATATTTAAGAAGGCTAAAGATTGGGGGGCAAATGGGGTTTTAATAGATATAGAAGGCATCACCTGCTATTCTCTAGGTGTTGAAGAGGAAGAGAAAGCCTATCACGGTGAGTTTCAAGTTGAGCTTGACCTTTACGTTGAAGATAGTGAAAAGTTACTCTCTATAAAGGAAAGAAGTAGTACAATTCCAAAGAGAAAAAGTGCTCAGAAACCTGTACCGAATGATACACTGAAGGAATTCATACCTGAGGGATACAAAATTCCCAAGGTAGCTCCGGGACCTCAAGAGGATATGTCGAGACTTCCTATAGTAAGGGAATCCTCCACTGATATAGGTTTCATAAACGGTGAGAAGGTATCTTTCGACGAAGCTTTAAATAAGGCTGTGGAACTTATTCAAGGTGCAAAGAAGCCTACAATAATAATAGGTCCTCTTGTTCTTTGGGCTTGGAATGAAGAGTCAAAAAGAAAAGGTGAATTAATCAAGAAGTTAAAAGAGCATATTCCAAATCTAAACATCCATATCCTTCCCGACTATAAGCCGAAGAACAAAAGAGTTGATTTTTCAAAGGAGATTGACCCTCCAAATCCTCATCTATCTATACTTCATGGAAACCATGATGTTACACTGATGATAGGAGTTCACTGTTATAGAACGGATTTCACCATAAGAATGCTTAGAAAACATACGGATACTAAGATAGTGACCCTTTGTACCCTATACGGTCACCCGGATGCGGATGTTTCTCTGGCAGGAGTTAACGCAAAAAGATTAGAGAAGTTTGTAGAAAGAGTGGTCAACCGTCCCTTATTTGCTGACAATAGTGTACAATAGCTATAATCTGTGTGAGTTTGCAGGGATACCTCCAGCGGGGACGGTCTCGCTGGACTACCTCCCACCTCAAGGGCAGGAGGTTTTAGATACCCCTGCTTTAAATACCTTCTATAAATTTTACTCCGTATTGAGAAAATTTCAAGCTTTCAAAGAAAATTGTCAAGTATTGTTAGAAAATCGGTTAACTGTTAACAACCCTAAGAGAATATACTCAGTATCTTAAAAGGGTTGCTCCCCACGTGAGTCCGCCGCCCATTGCCGTCATTAAAATAAGGTCTCCTCTCTTTACTCTTCCTTCCTTTATGGCTTCATGAAGCGCTATAGGAATAGACGCTGCCGATGTGTTTCCGTATTTATCTATATTCACTATAACTTTTTCCTTAGGAATACCCAACTTTTCAACCAGGGCATTTATTATTCTGACATTTGCTTGATGAGGTATCACCAGAGAAACTTCTTCGGGATTCACCTGAGCTTTTTGGAGCACTTCTCTACAAACTTCCTCCATGTTCCTTACGGCAGCTTTGAATAATTCCCTTCCCTTCATTCTTATATATCCGCATTTATCCGCGTAAAGAAGCTCTTCGAGTGTACCTTCCGAATACATTCTGGAAGCAATTACATCACTTTCATCCTCGGACTTTACCACAACAACAGCTCCGGCTCCATCCCCGAAAAGCACACAAGTGGCTCTGTCGGACCAATCCACAGCCTCGGAAAGTTTCTCCGCTCCGATTATCAATACTTTCTCTGCCTTTTGGGATTTTATGAAGCTATCTGCTATATCAAGGGCGTAGAGAAAACCGCTACAGGCAGCAGAAATATCAAAAGCATAAACCCCTTTTGCTCCTATCTGAGCTTGTACAAGACATGCTGTGGAAGGAAACCTCTTCTCCGGTGTAAGCGTTGCCAAAATTATTAAGTCCAGTTCCTCTGCAGATATATTTGCATCTTGGAGAGCCTTTATTGCAGCTTCTGTCGCCATATGTGTTACCGTTTCGGATTCCGCTATCCTTCTTTCTTTTATACCTGTCCTGGTTGTAATCCATTCATCTGAAGTGTCAACCATTTTTTCTAAATCAAAGTTTGTAAGTACCTTTTCAGGCAAATATACCCCCGTTCCTACTATCTTTGTACCCATTTACACCTTCGCTCCTTCAGGGATAAGTGCTTTGAGATTTTCAACAAGCTTTTTATTGAAACTGGTATTTAAAAACTCTCCAGCAACTCTTACGGCATTTTTTATAGCCTTTGCATTAGCCCTACCGTGAGTAATAATAACGGGCTTCTTAGCTCCCAAAAGCGGAATTCCTCCGTACTCAGAAAAGTCAGCTTTTTTCTTGAAATTATTAAGTGCTGGCATTAGAAGCAAAGCTCCAAGTTTTGCGAGCCAGCTATTTTTTATCTCTTCCTTTATCATATGGACAACTGCAAATCCTAAACTTTCACTTGCTTTAAGAATCACATTCCCAACAAAACCATCACAAACTATTACGTCAAAGGTTCCCGAGTAAATATCCCGCCCTTCGGCATTTCCTTTGAAGTTTAGCTTTGTGTTTTTCAAAAGCGGATAAGCTTCCTTTACGAGTTCGTTGCCCTTTCCTTCCTCCTCTCCTATGCTCAGTATTCCTACCCTCGGATTTTTTATACCCAGCATTTCCTGAGCATAAGTATGCCCCATTACCGCAAATTGGACTAAGTGTCTGGGCTTACAGTCTACGTTCGCTCCTACATCTATCAAAACCGTTTTACCTTTAGGGTTAGGAAGTGCTACACCTATCGCTGGCCTCTCTACTTCTTCCTCCGCACCGACTATAAATTTACCTACTGCGAGAACGGCCCCGGTATTACCCGCGGAAACGAGACCATCCGCTTCCCCTTTTCTTACAAGCATTGCGGCAACGTAAAGGGATGAGTTCTTTTTCCGAAGAACGTTTGAGGGAGGTTCATTCATTTCTATTTTTTCTTCAGCGTGTACTATCTCCAATAATGCATTATCTTTTTCCCCGGAAGTTTCAAGGATTTGGGATATCTGATTTTTATCTCCTACCAGATAAATTTTGTAGCCTAACTCTTTGGCGGCAAGAATACACCCTTTTACTATTTCAAGAGGGGCATAGTCGCCCCCCATACAATCTACAGCTATTTTTAACATTATTCTGTTTCTATTACCTCTCTACCCTTATAATACCCGCAGTAAGGGCAAACCCTGTGGGGTATAATTCTCTCTCCGCAGTTTGAACACACAGCCAAAGAAGGTAGACTCCTCTTGAATTTATTGAAAAAGTTTTGTGCCCTCCTTTGGTTTCTCCTCCACTTAGAGGTTTTCGCCTTCGGGACTGCCATTACTTACCTCCTTTCGGGGTTAACAAGTTTTTAAGTATAGCAAAAGAGCTTTCTTTTTTCCTGTTTTTTCTTTCGGCTTCGTCTTCGAACTCCACATCATAACCGGGAATACCCCTGCAGTGGGGACTGCACAAAGGCTTCATAGGGATACTTAGGATAATTTCTTCTCTTACCAAATCGGCAATATCGACTTTGTCAGGTTCTTCCATGAAGGTAACTTCAAGGTCCTTTGGTTTGAGCATTAAAACGCCTTCACCTTCCGGAGTATTCTGGAGAAGCTTCGTTTTTTCTTGGGAAATATCCTTCTCGTAAATTTCAAGGCATCTGCTACATTCAAGCTCCACATACCCTTCCATCCTGAGTTTTAACTTGTATCCGTCTTTATCTTTGGTTATCTCAAGGTTTACCTTCACAGGTTTCCTTATCTCTCCAATATCAGAAGGTAACTTCACATCCGAAGGCTGTAAAGTATAGGAACCTTTAAATTTGTCAGATATCTTAAAGATTTCTTTAAGGTCTAGGGTAAACATGGTTTCTACCTCTCGGGTTAATAGTATTAAATTAATTTAACTGTGGAAAAGACAATTATCCAGTTTCAAAAGGAGTTCTTTGTAAAACCACCACAAAAGAGGGTATTCCTTATACACGGTGATGAACCCTATTTAATAAAAAACTTCCTTTCCAAGCTGAAGGAAAAATACGGAGATAATTACAAAGTTCTATGGGGAGATGATATAACCGAAGAGGAGTTTTACGCCAATATATCGGAAACCAGTATTTTCGGAAATTTGAAAGAAAATGCCGTAGTTCTATACAATTTTGAAGATTTCTTAAAGAAATTAGGGAGAAAGAAAAAAGCTAAGGAGTTTCTTATAAAGACTTTGAAAAATATTAAAAGTAATTACCTGTTTATAGTTTTTGACAGGAAACTGCAAAAGCAGGAACTCTCCGCAGAACCCTATAAAAGTATCCAAAGTTTCGGAATGGTAATTGTTGCGGGAAGGTTATCCAAGGAAAAGATTAAACAACTTGTTCTAAAAAAATTCAGGGAAAAGGATATAAAAATAGAGGAAAAGGCTATAGATTATCTATTGGAACTTACAGAACATAACCTTATGGAACTCAAACTCGAAGTCGAGAAATTAATAGACTACGCTTTTGAAACTAAGACTCTGGATTTTGAAGAAGTAAAGAGTATAGCTTTCGCTATATCCGAAAATGCAAACCTTTTTGAATTTATAGATGCTTTTCTCATGGGAGAAGGAGAAAAAGCCGTTAAACTACTCGATACCCTGTATAGATGGGGTATTCACCCACTTCAAATACAAAAAATTCTTGTCTCTTACGTGATAAAACTCTATACCGCTCAAAGACTCCTGGAGCAGGGGAAAGACTTAAACACCGTTCTTGAAAGCTTAGGTATTAAAAACAATTACGCTAAACTGAAGTTCAAAAATTATATACAACGGAACGATACGGAGAAGTTAAAGAGGATGTTAAGTTTTCTTCAGAGAATCGATATGTTCGAAAAAATTTACTTCCAGAATCCAGAAGATATGTTCAAGGATTTCGTGATGAGTTTTGCCTTAACTTCCGCAAAAGGTTAATATTCCCTGAGGTACTCTCTATCCAAGCGTTTACGAAACCTATAACAAAAGAAATTCTTAATCTCACAGGAAAAAGGTATTCTTTATCTATCCAGATGTACCATTTGCCTCTTGGAGCAAGAAGACCTGTGGTTTTAACTTCGGGAACTACAAGAATTTTGTAGGTATTCCACTTTTTTCCTTTCCACTCTAGAATTTCCTCGCCCAAAACTTTATACCTTACCTTTTGCACCCTTCCGTCGTAAAAGAACCTAAGTTCCTTTTCACTTACCGAGGAGGTAATATATACAATCAAACCTGCCATAAAGGGGTCTATTGGATTTTCTATTTCCTTTACCCCCTCGATTAATTTCCCCGCCTCTATTTGATAAAAAACACTATTTTTGCGAAATTCGTAGTAGTGAACTTTTTCTTTGCCTCTGACGTGTAGATGAAGCCGAAAAACTTCGGATTGTAAGTGAAGGTTTCCGCGAGCCTCTCCCTTTATTTCAATTCTTCCAAAAATATTCCCTAAGCCCGTAGTTTTGGAATAACCGATTATCTTTAACTCTTTTTCATTCACTTCGTACCTGTTGCAGTGATAAGCCACCGGAAAGAAAACGTAATAAGCTCTATGGCATATCTCCAAAGTATTGGAATAGAGAACGGAGGAAAAGGAGAAAAATAAAAGTAATAAGATAAACGCAAGTCTAAATCTTACTGAGGACATACTCCCCTATCGGATTTTTAAATTCTTCATCACCGATATGGTAAGCAGTCCACAGGTGAAGGCACCTGACCTTAAAAGGTTTTGCTCTAAAATTCCTTATACCACCTATACCTATATCTTTATTTAGCAAAACCTTCTTACATACTAAATCCCACTTCCCCGTACCCTTGTAAATTTCAGGGAATTCCTTTTTCAGTATTTCCTCCCTCTTTTTTACTTCCTTTTCATGAAGTTTAACGAAGAAGTTAAAAAGTTCCTCATCCTTAGAAATTTCTTCGGAGAATTTTTTTATATACCCTTCGGATTCCAGCTTGGAAATTGCTTTTTTGAGCTCCGGCTCCAATATCCAGAAACGGGTGGGTTCGGGTCTGTATATGCCGTTTTCAAATACCACTATGGGATTTTCTACAACTTCCAGTTTCATAAAGTCTTAATTTAGGTTGTTATAATTAGAATGGATAACACGGAGGTAAAGGAATGGTGGTAAGTATGGAAGATGTAAAAAAACTGAGAGAAATGACAAGCGCAGGAATGCTTGACTGTAAGAAAGCTCTTGAAGAGGCAGGAGGTGATATAGAGAAAGCTAAGGAAATTCTTAGGGTAAAAGGTCTTGCAAAGGCTGAGAAAAAAGCAGGCAGAGAAACCAAGGAAGGAATTGTCTACGTAATAGTATCTGAGGACAGAAAGAAGGGAGCTATGATAGAGCTGAATTGTGAAACCGACTTTGTTGCGAGAAACGAAGAATTTCAAAAGCTTGCTCAAAGAATAACACAGCATATTCTCGAAAAAGAGGAAAACAGAGATAAGAGCGGAGAAGGAAGTGAAGTATTATCCCAGGGACTTTACGATGAGCCTTCCAAGAGTGTAGAAATACTTATAAAAGAGGCTATTGCAAAGATAGGAGAGAATATAAAACTTTCCAGATATTGCAGATACGATACTGAAGATTATCTCCATTCCTACGTTCACGGCGGCGGAAGAATAGGAGTTTTAGTAGACTTCAAAGCTCCCCAGCTTAATGACCAAGTTATTAGGCTTGTTCAAGATATAGCAATGCAGATAGCAGCTATGAGACCCGAATACGTAAAAGTTGAGGATATTCCAGAAGAGGTTCTGGAAAGAGAAAGGAGAATTTTAAGAGAGCAAGCCCTCCAAGAAGGAAAGCCTGAACATATCGTCGATAAAATAGTGGAAGGAAAACTGAAAAAGTTCTATCAAGAAAAGGTTTTACTCGAACAACCTTTTATTAAGGATGACAAGAAAAAAGTTGGAGATATCGTGAAGGAAAGCGGACTTGATGTTGATATAAAAAGATTCTGCAGGTTTGAGCTCGGTGGTATCTAATGGAGGAGTCTCCTAAATACACGAGAATTCTCTTGAAGCTTTCCGGAGAGGCTTTTGCAGGGGAGCAGGGTTATGGTATAGACCCTGCTTTCCTTGAATATATTTCCCATGAAATAAAAGGTATCTATGAACTTGGAGTTCAAGTTGCAATAGTAATAGGCGGGGGAAATATATTCAGGGGTTTTCAGGGAAAAGAGATAGGTATAGACAGGGCAACGGCTGACTATATGGGTATGCTCGCTACGGTAATAAACGCTTTAGCCCTCCAATCTGCTCTTGAAAATCACGCAAATATTCCCACGAGAGTACTTAGCGCAATAGAAATGAGACAGGTAGCCGAGCCGTACATCAGAAGAAGGGCAATAAGGCACCTTGAAAAGGGAAGAATCGTTATATTCGCGGGAGGAACGGGGAATCCATTTTTCTCAACAGATACAGCTGCAGCCCTCAGAGCTGCGGAAATAGGGGCGGAGGTTCTTATAAAGGCAACGAAGGTAGGTGGTATATACGACAAAGACCCGGAAAAGTACTCAGATGCTGTTTTAATAAGAGAAATAGCATATTTAGAGGTTATAAATAAAGGTCTTAGGGTAATGGACCATACAGCACTTACCCTTTGTAAAGAAAATGAGATACCGATAATCGTTTTAAATATTAGAGACAAAGGAAACCTTAGAAAGGCGATTTTAGGAGAAGAGGTGGGTTCAATAATAAGGGGGTAGCGACCATGATACAGGAGTTGGAAGATATCTTCAAAGAAGCGGAAAAGGATATGAAAAAAGCTGTCGAATATTATAAGAACGAAATTGCGGGATTGAGAACGAGCAGGGCTTCCACGGCTTTAGTTGAAGAAATAAAAGTTGAGTATTACGGTTCAAAAGTCCCTATAAAACAGCTGGGAACTATATCCGTTCCCGAACATAATCAAATAATGATTCAGGTTTGGGACCAAAATGCTTCTTCTGCTATAGAAAAGGCTATAAGAGAGGAACTTAATCTCAATCCTACTGTTCAAGGGAACGTCATAAGGGTAACCCTTCCGCCTCTTACTGAAGAAAGGAGAAAGGAACTCGTAAGGCTACTTCACAAAATTACAGAAGAGGCAAGGGTAAGGGTAAGAAACGTAAGAAGGGAAGCTAAAGAAATGATAGAAGAGCTCGAGGGTATTTCAGAAGACGAAAAGAAAAGAGCCCTCGATAAACTTCAAAAGCTTACCGACAAGTACATTGATGAAATTAATAAACTTATGGAAGCAAAGGAACAGGAGATAATGAGTATATGAGGGATTTTTACATTTTCCTCGGAATTATTTTCGCAATAGTGGGCGGTGTTTGGCTTTATAACTTTACAAAGGAACAGAAAATTAATCAGCTTAAAGAAATTTCCTATAAGGTTCATCTTTTTGAAAAAGGAAAGATTTCTAAAGAAGAAATCTTAAAAGCAACAAAAGAAACACCTTTTTATCCTTACGTTCTTGCTAAATTAAAGGAGTTTGAAAAAGTGTCTCAAACCTTAGAAGATGAAAATCTGAAAAAGTTCTATACGGAAAGACTTTTATCGTCATACTATCTAAAAGGTAAATATAAAGCTATTGTGGAAAACTCAAAGAAATTTAAAAAGGAAGATTTTAATTATCCCTCCGTAAAAAGTTTGGAAGCCTTCTCTCTTGAAAAATTGGAAAAGAAAACTAAAGCTATAGCGATATGGTCTTCTCTTAAAGAGAACTATCCTAATACTTACTTCGGTAATCTTGCCGGAATAAAGCTGTACTTATTGAGGGAAGAGAAATGAAGAAATTTCTCACAGTATTCTTAAGTACTGTTTCTATTCTATTGGCCGGAGACCTTATACCCTGCAAAGTAATAAGGGTTATAGATGGTGATACGTTCAAATGTGTACCTGTAAATGGTTCAAGAGCCATTAAAGTTCGCTTAATGGGTATAGATACACTCGAAACTCACAACAGGAGAAAAGCCATAAAACAGGCTAAATGGTTTAGCGGAGGTATTGATACCGTAATAGCTTTTGGAAAAGAAGCAAAGAAGTATGCGAAAAAACTGATAGATAAAAAAGTAGTCTTTCTTGAACCTTCGGTGAGAAGGAAAGATAAAAATGGAAGAATGCTCGCTTACGTTTGGCTT
>QNXQ01000022.1 GCA_003978875.1 Aquifex sp.
GCTTGCATTTGGAGTAAATCTTCTGTGACATACTTTGCATAGATAAGTTTGCTTTCCACGTTGTTTTCCGTTCTTTACTACCTTTTGGCTTCCACACTCAGGACATCTCATATTTTCTTATTTTCCTCTCATCTCATTCGTGAACTACCAGTTATAGACGAAGACTATGACTTAGATGATGACAAAGTGGACGAGCTGAAAGAAAAAATCAAAAAAGCAGAAGAAATAGCTGTTATTGAGTGGGTAGATAGGGGATTTGGGACAAACAGAAATTACTTTCTATTTTACAAGTAATACAAGATATCAGAGGTTTGAAATGTCCAAAGTTATTGACAAAACCAAATTGGTTGAAAAAATTGTTGAAAGCATGCTATTCCTGATGTTGAAATAATTGGCTAAACATGTTGCTAATTAACAGGCTAAAAGAAAGATTGAAGTTAAGCTACAAAGCAGTTGAATACTTGGCAAGTGTACACAATAAAAGTTTTGAGGAAACTTTCAAAAAATATTCTTCTCTAAGACAAGCATTCAAAGATGACGTTATTATTGAAAGTGTCTTAAGATTCAAACTCTGCTCTCCGGAATCCTGGATATCCCTGCTTTTACTCCCGTTAGGTATACTAAGATCATTAAAGCGGTACTTCATAAGAAAGACAGCTTACATACTGTACAAATTGGAACAAAATTACTAAGGGAGGCCTCCAACTATCCGGAGGTTCCCCCTCCGACCACTAAACTATTCGGGAGTCACCCTCCCGGTCCACTAAACTATCCTTCCTTTCTTTTTAGTCTGTCAGATTTTTAACTCATCCAAAAAACTTAAAAATTTTTGCCTTAATCTTCATCTAACCTTAGAAAACCAACTCATTAATTACTTTCGGGGATTCGCGGGGATTTCGGAAAGGTCTGCCAAATTTCTGACAGACTCAGTGTCACCCATTGTCACCTTTTGTCATGATTTTTGTCATATTACAAGTTTACAGAAAAATGACAAGGAATACTAGAAATGGCTTAAGGTAAATTTATTGATTTTCTAGGAGAGGAGGTGATGGGTGGTGGGGGTGGAGGGAGTCGAACCCTCACGGGCTTTTCGCCCAGGGGATTTTAAGTCCCCCGCGTCTGCCAATTCCGCCACACCCCCTTACTAAAAATTTATATTATACTATTAGAACGACTATCAGACAATATTAATACACCATGAGAGAGCCTATCGTAGCTATAGCAACTCCTTACGGTGAAGGCGCCATCGGTATTATACGCCTTTCCGGGAAGAATGTTTTAGATATAGTAAAAAAGTTTTTCAAGACTAAAAGCCAGATAAAACCTAGATATGCTCATTTTGGAAAACTTTACGATGAGAAAGGAGAAGAATTGGACGAAGGAATACTTATATATTACAAAGCTCCAAATTCTTACACGGGAGAAGACTTAGTTGAGTTAAATCTTCACGGAAATCCGAGAATACTAAAAAGAGCTTTGGAAGTTTTTCTCAAAGCCGGTGTAAGACTTGCGGAGCCAGGAGAATTTACTAAAAGAGCTTTCCTCAATGGTAAACTAGACCTTACTCAAGCGGAAGCGGTAGCCGAGCTGATTTCTGCCAAAACAGAACTGGCAAGAAAAGTAGCACTGAAACAACTTCAAGGTGAACTTTCAAGATATATAAGACCCTTGAGAGAATCCCTTCTTGAGCTTTTAGCATATATAGAGGCGGATATAGAGTTTGCCGAAGAGGATATTCCTACCCTAACCAAAGAACAGGTTCTGGAAATGGTAGACAGGGTTATCCAAGGAATAAGGGAACTCCTGAAGACCGCAAAAACGGGAAAGTTTATAAGGGAAGGCATTAAACTCGCCATAGTTGGAAGGCCTAACGTTGGAAAATCTTCTCTATTTAATGCACTCCTCAAAGAAGAAAGGGCAATAGTTACGGATATTGCCGGAACAACAAGGGATTACATAGAAGAAACACTTCAAATAAAGGAAATCCCTGTAAAGTTGATAGATACGGCGGGTATCAGGGAAACGGAGGATGTAGTTGAAAGAATAGGAGTTGAGAGGAGCAAACAAAAAATAGCGGAAGCTGACTTGATTCTTTTTGTAATAGATGCGAGTTCAAAAATCACGGATGAAGACTTAAAAATTTACGAAGAAATTAAAAATAAAGAACACATAATAGTTGTAAATAAAATTGATTTAGGCATAAAAGCAGACCTTGAAATATTTAAAGGGAAAAATATAATAAAAGTTAGTGCCCTAAAGGGTGAAGGACTGGAAAATCTCTCTGAAGAAATCCTAAAAAAGGTAGGAGTTCAGTTAGATGAAAGTGTTAATATATACGTATCTGTTAGGCATGAAACTTTATTAAAAAAAGCTAGAGAAGTGTTAGAAAAATTTAAGGAGGAATATAAGATAAGGGAAATTAGTCCGGAAATAGCTATGCTTGATTTAAGAGAAGCTGCAGATTACCTTGGAGAAATTTTGGGAGAAGTCACCACGGAAGATGTTCTTGGAAAGATATTTTCAACCTTCTGCATAGGAAAGTAAGGAGGTAGTTATGGCTCAGCAGTCCCAAACAACTGTAGGACAAGACCAGAAAGAAGAGAAGAAATTGTACTCCCGAGAGGAGTTAAAGCAAAAAACTCTTGCAGAACTCCAAAAGATAGGAAAGGAAGTAGGTTTAAGTAGAACAACAGGTTTGAAAAAGGAAGAATTAATAGAAAAGATATTAAAAGCTCAACTGGAGAAAAGCGGTCTCGTTTTCGTAAAAGGAGTTCTTGAAGTTTTACCGGAAGGTTACGGATTCCTAAGAATGTCGGAAAACAACTATATGCCAAGCTGGAACGACGTATACGTAGCTCCTTCACAAATTAAAAAGTTCGGTCTCAGAACTGGAGACACAATAGAAGGATTTGCAAGACTCCCCAGAGAAAATGAAAAGTACAAGGCACTTATTAGAATGGAATCCGTAAATGGTCTACCTCCCGACCCGGAAATTTTGAGAAAGAGACCTCAATTTGAAAAGCTCACTCCCCTGCACCCTATGGAAAGGTTTAAACTCGATTATGACCCCAAAGAGCTTTCCACTCGGGTAGTTAGTCTCATAGCTCCTATAGGAAAAGGTCAAAGAGGGCTTATAGTAGCTCCTCCTAAAGCAGGAAAAACGGTTCTACTCCAAAAAATTGCTTTAGCTATAATCAAAAACCATCCTGAAGTTCACCTAATAATTCTCCTTATAGATGAAAGACCAGAAGAAGTTACGGAAATGAGAAGGATAGTTAAGGACAAAGCGGAAGTAGTCGCTTCAACCTTTGACGAACCTCCGGAAAGACACATGCAGGTAGCCGAAATAGTCGTTGAAAAGGCAAAGAGAATGGTAGAGCTTAAAAAAGATGTTGTAATCCTGATGGATTCCCTTACAAGGTTTACCAGAGCTTCCAACGCGGTCACTCCCCCCACAGGAAGGGTTCTCACAGGAGGTATAGAAATCACAGCGTTTCAACGACCCAAGAAGTTTTTCGGTGCAGCGAGAAATATAGAGGAAGGAGGAAGCCTTACCATTATAGCAACGGCTTTGGTGGAAACCGGTTCAAAGATGGACGATGTGATATACGAAGAATTTAAGGGAACAGGTAATATGGAAATCCATTTAGATAGAAGACTAATGGAAAGAAGGATTTTCCCTGCAATTAACATAGAAAAATCCGGCACAAGAAAGGAAGAATTACTTTTAGAACCTTGGGAACTCCAGAGAGTATGGGTTCTAAGAAAATTCCTTTCTACAATGGATCCCGTAGAAGCTATGGAATTCTTATTGGATAAACTAAGGAGGTTCAAAACCAATGAAGAATTCCTCAAAGCTATGAACGCCTGAACTTGCAAACAAAAGCGTTTTATAATAATTTTTCTATTTTGCGAGGAGGTATGGAATGAAAAAGGGAATACATCCTGAACTCAAACCTACAACTTTCGTGTGTGGTTGCGGAAATACTTTTACAATTCTCTCTACAAAGGGAGGAACGGTTTATTTGGAAGTCTGTAACCAATGTCATCCTTTCTACGCGGGCAGATTGAAGATAAAGCCTGCTTATTATGAAATGCAGGCTGAACTTGAAGGAGGTAAGAAAGAAGAGTAAATCATGTTAAAACAAACCTTTCTTTCTAAGCTGGACAAACTGCAGGAAAAGTATAAAAAGATTCAAGAGGAGCTTTCAAAACCTGAGGTAATACAGGATGTCGAGAAGTATAAGAAGTTAAGTAAGGAACTCAAAGAACTTCAAGAGATTAACGATTTGTATGAACGCTACAAAAAAGTTCAGGAGGATTTAAGCGAAGTTAAAGAACTTTTAAAGAGCGATGATAAGGACTTAAGGGAACTTGCGGAAGAAGAATTAGAGAGACTAACCCAAGAATTAAAAAAGCTCGAGGAAGAACTAAAACTTCATCTGATACCTAAGGACCCTAATGATAAGAAGAATGTTATCCTCGAAATCAGGGCAGGGGCAGGCGGAGAAGAGGCTGCACTGTTTGCAGCTGATTTATTCAGGATGTATCAAAAATACGCTGAAGAAAAGGGATGGAAAATTACCATTCTTTCTTCCAATAAAACCGGACTCGGAGGTTATAAAGAGGTTATAGCACTAATAGAAGGTGAAGGAGCATATTCGAGGTTGAAGTACGAAAGTGGTGTACACAGAGTTCAGAGAATACCGATAACGGAAAGCGGAGGAAGAATTCACACCTCTACGGCAACAGTAGCGGTTCTTCCAGAAGTTGATGAAACAGATGTAAAAATAAAGCCGGAAGAATTGAAGATAGAAACTTTTAGAGCTTCCGGAGCAGGTGGGCAGTATGTAAATACAACGGAAACTGCTGTGAGAATTACTCACATACCTACAGGAATTGTAGTTCAGTGTCAGGATGAGCGTTCTCAGTTTCAGAATAAACAGAAAGCTTTAAAGATACTTTACGCAAAATTAAAGGATTACTACGAACGTAAGAAGCAGGAAGAGATAGCCAAAGAAAGAAAGGAGCAGGTTGGAACAGGAGAAAGAAGTGAAAAGATAAGGACTTACAATTTCCCGCAAAACAGGGTAACAGACCATAGAATCAACCTCACCTTGTACAAACTACAGGACATTCTTGATGGAAAACTTGACGAGATAATAGATGCCCTGAGAGCTAAAGAGTTGGAAGAGAAACTGCAACTTGTGGAAAAGGAAGGTTAATCCCTGATGGGAATACTTATCCAAAGTTCTTCTCTATCAATATCCTTTATTTTTAAACTAACCTCTATATTTTCAGCGTCAAAGTATGGATACTTTGAAAAAACATTAACTAAATCCTTCCTTATTTCATCTACTATACTCGGAGGAAGTCCACTCCTTTCGTAGGAAAGAACAAGTTGAAGTCTCTTCTTAGCTATATCCTTACTTTTTTGTGATTTAAATAACCCAAACAAGTTATACTCCTCCAAACAATCTGCTCAGAAAACCTTTCTTTTCTCCGTATCTCTTTAGAGGGATGTCTTCCCCCATCAATCTTTTCGCAAGGTCTACAATAGCTTCGGAAGCTGGATACTCTTTATGGAGAACTATCGGTTCACCTTTATTGGTAAAGTCTACAAGTTTAGGTTCTTCGGGAATAATCCCTATAATTTCAGCTTTGAGTATGTCAACAATATCTTCAACAGATAACATAGCTCCCTTTTTTACCATTTCCCACCTAATTCTGTTTACTACTACGGAATAATCGGTTTTGCCCTTACTTTCCAAAAGTCCGATTACCCTATCCGCATCTCGAATGGAAGAAACCTCCGGATTAACAACTATAACCGCTTTATCCGCCGGAGCTACAGCTATCTGGAAACCTTTTTCTATTCCAGCAGGAGAGTCTATTAATATATAGTCATAGTTTCCGGATTCTTTTATTTCAGTAACGGTTTTAACCCATTTATCCAGATCCACTATATCCTTGTTAGCTCTTTGGTTTGCAGGTAAAAGCCACAAAGAAAACCCACGCTTGTCTTTCACAAGTGCTTTTTCGTAAGGTACTCTATCCTCCAGAACATCCAATATATCGTAAACTATACGATTCTCTAGCCCTAAAATCATATCGAGATTTCTGAGACCTATATCCGCATCTATTAGCAGGACTTTCTTGCCTAACTGGGCAAGAGCTATACCTACATTGGCGGTCAAAGTAGTTTTACCTACTCCTCCTTTTCCAGAAGTAATTACAATAACTTCTGCCATCTTTCAGCTCCTTCTATTGCTTCTAATATAATTTCTCCATTTTCAATTTTTGCTATCTCAGGATAACCCGGTGAATTGCTTTCACTATCACTGGGTATAGCTTTTTTTCTACCTATCTGGAGCATTTGAGGTTCCATAACGAGAGCTATAATTACCGCACTTTCATCCCCTATTAATCCCGCTTTTGCTATACCTCTTAGCTTGCCAAATACTATTATGTTTCCTCCGGCAAGAACTTCAGCATCTTTATTTACATCTCCGAGTATCAGTATATCTCCTCTATGCTCTACTCTTTGTCCTGCTCTTAGACTTTTATTTATTATAAGTAATCTATTTTCTTCCTTTTCTTCTTTTTGCTTTTCAAAAACTCCTTTAGTTAATTTTTTTAAAATTTCTTCTACTTTTTTTCTTTCCCCTTCACTTAAAACCTCAGGATTTTCAATAATTACCAAACTTCCTTCAAAAATTTTATTATTCAGTTTTTTACTTATTTCTTGAATTAAAGCCTCTATATTACCTTTTTCCTTTATCTTTATATATATCACGGGTGTTGTCTTTCCTTTAATCTCAATCACCTTAGTTCTATATTTTAAAATAAAAGCTTATGGATGTATTTATTTTAGATACGAGCGTATTTACAAATCCCGAAATATATAGGACTTTTGAAGAAGATCAAAAAGGTGCTATAGAGAATTTTATACATCTCGCTCTGAATTCAAATGCAGAATTTTACATGCCCACTTCTATATACGATGAAATGAGGAAAATTGTAGATATTGGTGACCTATGGGCTGAGTTTGAAATGGTTGTAAGAATACGCTCTCCCAGAAGGTTTAAACTCTCCATACCAGCAGACTTTCTCTACGAATTTATAAATGAAGTAAGGTATAGAATTAATAAGGGATTGAGAATAGCGGAAGAGCACACAAGAGAAGCTAGTTCCTGTGAAGACGTTGGAAAACTCATATCAAAACTAAGGGAAAAATACAGAGAAGCTTTAAGACAAGGGATTATTGACAGCAAAGAAGATGTAGACGTTTTATTACTTGCTTACGAACTTGACGGTATTCTCGTTTCCGCCGACGAAGGCTTGAGAACTTGGGCGGATAAGATAGGAATAAAATTAATAGACCCGAAAAACTTTAGAAATATTCTCGAAAGCCTTATAAAACATAAAAGTTTTTAAGAGGAAGACCGTTAAACGAAACTTTTTCCTAAAAGGGCTTCCCTTACCACCCTTTCTATACTGCCGGCATCTATGCCCACCAGATTTCTCAGGATATCCTGTTTTCCATGTTCAATAAATCTGTCAGGAACACCGAGATTTATAACTCTTTTCATTATTCCCTTCCTTGCAAAGAATTCCAATACTCCGCTACCGAACCCTCCTATTACAGTATTGTCTTCTACGGTAATAAATAAATCGTACTTCCTTGCAAGCTCTTCCAACATTCTTTCATCCATGGGCTTTACAAATCTTGCATTCACAACACCTACTTTTATTCCTTCCTTGAGAAGTTTTTCCGCTGCCTTCATAGCCTGGTATACCGGGTACCCGACTGCAAGAATTACCGCATCTTCTCCTTCCAGGAGTTCCTCCCACGTTCCTATTTCTATTTTGTTAAATCCTTCGGTGGGAACTCCGTAAGCTGAACCTCTGGGATATCTGAGAGCAAAAGGCTTTCCGCTGTAAATACCGGTGTAGAGTAAATCCCTTAGTTCTTGTTCATCCTTAGGTGCACAAACAACCATATTTGGAATACATCTCAAGTACGAAAGGTCAAACACTCCGTGATGGGTGGGGCCGTCGTCTCCAACGAGCCCGGCTCTGTCTATTGCAAAGGTAACAGGTAAATTTTGAAGGGCTACATCGTGAATTACTTGGTCATACGCTCTCTGGAGGAAAGTAGAATAGTAAGCTGCTACGGGTCTTAATCCCTCCGCTGCCAATCCTGCTGCGAAAGTACAAGCATGTTGTTCTGCAATACCTACGTCAAAAAACCTGTCAGGGAATTTTTTGGCAAACTCTACGAGTCCTGAGCCTTCTCGCATTGCGGGAGTAATGGCTACTATTTTTTCATCCATTTCGGCAAGTTCTACTAATGCTTTGCCGAATACAGATGTCCACGTAGGAGGTGAGCTCTTTTTTATAATCTCTCCGGACTCAATTTTATAGGGAGCCACTCCGTGCCACTTTACAGGGTTTTCCTCTGCAGGTTTGTAACCTTTTCCTTTTTTGGTGTATATATGAAGGAGAACAGGACCTTCTATATCCTTAACGTTTTTTAAGGTCTCCTCGAGAGCGGGAAGATCATGACCGTCTATTGGTCCTATATAGTTGAATCCAAGTTCCTCAAAAAGAACTCCAGGAGATATGATTCCCTTAAGGAACTCTTCGGTTAATTTCATAATTCTAAGGGGTGTCTCTCCGAAGTGCTGGAGAAATCTTTTTATCTTTTGTCTGGTTTCCTGAACAAAGTGTCCGCTAATAATTTTATTTAAGTAAGTGGATATTGCTCCTACATTCGGAGATATGGACATCTCATTATCGTTCAAAATCACTATAAATCTATCTGGTCTCAGGTGTCCTGCATTATTTAGAGCTTCGTAAGCCATACCTGCGGTAAGCGCTCCGTCTCCTATTACCGCTATTACGTAGTTTTCCTTTTCGCCCTTTAAATCTTTTCCTAACCGGAAACCTAAAGCTGCGGAAATGGATGTTGAACTGTGTCCGGCTCCGAAAGCGTCGTATATACTTTCTTCTCTTCTCAGAAAACCCGAGATACCTTTATACTGCCTGAGCGTAGGAAATTGTTCCTTTCTATCTGTAAGTATTTTCCAAGGATACCCTTGGTGTCCTATATCCCAGACTATTATGTCCTCGGGAGGATTAAAAACCCTGAGAAGCGCTATGGTGAGTTCGACTACTCCGAGACTGGGACCAACGTGTCCGCCGTTTTTTGAGGTAACCTGTATTATATAGTCCCTTACCTCGTCTGCCAATTTCTTCAGTGTTTCATAATCCAAATCTTTTAAATCTATAGGACCTCTATAATTTTTTAAAATCTCGTACTTATCGAGCATAGAGAATAAGTTATTCCAATATTAGAAGAACATCAATCTCAGAAGCCATCCGAATACCACTACTGAAATTGCAAGTCCGAGTCCTACTACGGCAATAAGTATCCCAAGCTTCCAGTTTAAATCCTTTTGTTTAATCCAGATTAAAGGGAAGGTCGCAAGTGTATAGAGCATAAGAAGTATTCCCAACCATTTATGGGGAAAGAGAAAAATAAATGTTGTCTTTTGCTGTATGTATGGATTCGCGGATTGTGCAAGTCCTGTTATTACAGCAAGTACAACAAGCACTCCCGAGATTGCATGATTAAAAAGTCCGTGGTGTAGAAAAAATACCACTTTCCTTTTAAAACCGTAGTAAACCAAGTAGCTGAGGAAGGTAACGAAGATAAGCCCTACAAAGAAATAATTTACCAAAGGGTGTAGTTTTCCCATAATACTTTAAATGTATCAGAAAGAAGAAGAGGAAAAAAGGTTAACCGACTACTTTTTCAAATTCATTAACTTCTTTGTAAAGCTCCTGAAGTATTCTCATGTAATCTTCCTTACCCTCTTCTACTTTGTCCATTAACTCTTCAAGTCTTCTTGTAAATTCCTCAGAAACAAACGGCATTATCTTTTCCTTATTTTTAAGGAACTCGTAAACTTGCTTTCCAAGTTTAGTAGGTATCAGGAAACCGTTTCGCTCAATTACGTATCCTCTTTCCAAAAGCTTAGAAATTATAGTCGCATAAGTGGAAGGTCTTCCTATTTTTCTCCTTTTCATTTCTTCAACTAAAGCTCCTTGCGTATAGAGGTATGCCCTCGGAACACTCTTCAGTTCTTTTTTATCCTCAACGGGGATTTTCCCTTCCAGGTCAGGATGAAGTTCTACTTCATAAACCTTATTGAAACCTTCTTCTGTAATTTCAGTAATCAGAGATAGCTCTTTTTCTTTATCCAGAGCCTTTACTCTGACCTTTTTTACCTTAACTTTTGCGGGTTTCATCTGGGAAGCCATGAAACGCTTGAATATAAGCTCGTATAAGAGTAAGTGCTCCCTTGTAAGATTCTGAAGCTGACCGGCGTAAATCATAGACCTTAAATCTTCAACATCCAAAGATTTGGTAGGTCTTATACATTCGTGAGCTCCTCCTTGAGACCATGTTCTAGGAGAAAATAAGTCTTCTCCGAGTTCCTCCTTTATCCACTCTTTGGCAACTCCTATTCCTACATCGGATACCCTCGAGGAGTCCGTCCTATGGTAGGTTATAAGTCCGTATTCAAATAGTTCTTGGGCTAAAGACATAACCTTTGGAACGGGAAGCCTGTATCTATCAGAAGCTTCCTTTAACATAGTATCGGTGGTAAATGGAGGGAGAGGATTTTTATACTCTTCCTTTTCCTCTAAAATTTCCACATCTATTTCTTTTAAGTTTTCAAAAAATGCCTTTGCGGATTTCTTGTCTTCAAACTCAAACTCAATTCTCAACCACTTACCTTCTTCCTTAAAGGTTATCTGCACTACGTGTCTTTTCTTCCTGTATTCCTTTTCCCTTTCTATAATCCATCCCAAGACTGGAATTTGTACCCTTCCGCCAGAAAGCCAGCTTTTATCAAAGGCCTGTTGAAGTATTCTTGAAACTTCAAAACCTACCCACCTATCCGCAATCCTTCTTACAAGTTGAGCCTTAACCAGATTTTCGTTAAACTTCCTAGGGTTATCTATGGCATTTTTTATAGCCTTTCTCGTTACCTCGTGGAACTCTATACGTTCTATATTCTCTATAAACGGCCTGAGAAGAGCTCCTATATCCCACCCTATCTTTTCCCCTTCTGTATCCGGGTCTGTAGCAATGAGAACCGTGTCAACTTCTTGGGATATATCCCTCAATCCCGCAATAATTTTTTCCTTTCCTTCAATCACCTCATATATTGGAACGTATTCTCCGTTATGAACTATAACACCGTGGAATTCCTTATTTTTTATAAGGTCAAGAATGTGCCCTAAAGATGCCGTAATCATAAGATAAATCTCTCCTACTATAACTTCTAAAACGTCTATTCCCCCAAGCTTCCTGCTTATTGGTTTACCGAAGAAGTTGGCTATAGTTCTTGCCTTGTTTGGACTTTCAACTACTATGAGCACAGGTTTTACATGCTCCTTATATTCTGCTTTTACTTTACCTTCTAAAATTTTCCTTACTTTTTCCCTGTCCTCGTCGATTTCTTTGAATATACCTTCTAAATCTACCTGTGAAGCATTTTTAAACTCTATATCTTGGTTAAACCATCTTACCTTCTTTTCAAGATTTTTGAAAGCCTTTATATCGTCGAGGAGTATATAGCTTAATCCCTTTGTTAGTCCTCCTGCATACATTCTCGAAGTTCTACCGCTCGCTTGCAAGTATCCGGTAATGTCTGCAACGACAAGTTCGTAGCCCTCATCAGAAACTCTCAGAGTAATTTCATCGGAATTTTTAATCTTCTCTATAACCTTTTCACTTTTGAAGAATTCCTGAATTTCTTTCGTAAGATTTTCTATTCTTTCCTTTAAATCGGGAGTTCTTTCAATAAAGTCCTCGCTAAGGAAAGAGTATCTTCTGAGTTTTTGTATCCAATTATCTACCTTCTTTATATAACCCTTTAATTCTTCATCTTTTAAAACAAGGGGTCTTATAGACAGCAGTGCCCAAAGCAGGTGAGCAACAGATGTATCGACTTTCAAAGGAACCTTTATCTTAGGAACTCCGTAAAACAGTGCGTATCTCACTACGTGAGGTAGGTCTACACCTCTCGCAAGTGGATTTTTAAAAGAAGAGATACCTATAGCTACATCTACTTCTCCTTTTTCAAAAGATTCAAGCTTTTCCTCATAGGTAATAGCTTTTATACCGTTTGCTTCCAAAAGTTTTTTTATCTCTTCGACTTTTTCTTTCCCGTAATCGGAGGAAACGAATATCAATCCTCCTTTTCCGAATTCTTTAACTCTCTTGACTAAAGTTTCGTCAAGTTCTTGAGTTTCTTCATATACATCAACTATGTTCCTTAAGAAAAAGGTAGGTTTACCTACCTCAAATCCAAGGAGTTCTCTAAAGAGCTTGATTCTGTTAGAACGCGGATTTCCCGTAGCGGAAGAGACGGCAAGTACTCCCTTTCTTTTTTTCGCAATTTCTTTAAGTTCTTCTGTTCTTTTTCTAATCTCTTCCCAATCCCCATCCGTTTTCTTAGGTTTTTCTTTTAGTTTTATAAGTTCGAAGGCTTTATTTATGTCCTCCTCAGAAAAACCCAATAGGTATAAAACTTTGTCCACATTTTTAGCAGTTTTTAAGAAACTATCCACATCGTCCACAAAGATAAAGCTGAAATCCCTCGGTAAAATTTCGTAGTTCTTATAAAGGAACATAGAAGTAGTTATCAAGATTTTAAAATCTCCCTTTTCAATTCTCTCTTTGTACAGTTTCTTCTTTTTCTCAGATAGTTTACCCCATACAATTACATCCTCCTCATTTACTCCGAACCTTTTTAATCTTTCCGCAGTTTGTTCTACCAAAAGTTGAGTAGGCAGTATTATGTAAGACCTTTTCTGCTTTTCTGCAAGGTATGAAGCTATTGATAAACCGAAGGTTGTTTTACCCACACCTGTAGGAGCAAGCATCGCAAAACATCTGTTAAGGAAAACCTTCCTTGCCCAAGATTTTTGCAAACTCCAAGGAGAAGTATCGAGCTTCTCCTTAAAAAAGGTTTCCCAATTTCTTAACTCTTCCAAGAGATTGCAAAAATCTTTAAAGTTTCCCTCTTTAACCAATGAACAAACTTCTTCCCTTTCCACTTCTTTAGGAAGGCATTTTTCACAGGGAATACCCTTTAACAACCTTTCAGATGTAATCTCTCCACCGCAGTTTGGACACAAATTTTCAAAAACTGCTCTAATCATAGCCTTATCCTCTTTCCAAAAGCATAAATTATATTCTATGGAACAAAAAAAGGAAGAAAATAGAGAAGCACATGTTGAAGAGCTAAAGGTACAAAGCATAGAAAAGGAATTGGAGGAACTAAGAAGGGAATTCTTCAGGATAATGGAATTCTGCATTCCTCCGAAGGAAGTGAGGGAAGAAATAGTGAAAAACCTTTATACTATACCTCTATCCGTTTTAAAAATTATGAGAGCATTGCTGGATTATGAAATAAAAGTTCTTGAGGAAAGGATTAAGGAAACCGAAAGAAAACCTAAGTCCAAGAGGATAAAAATTGAGTAAGGTAATATTCCCACCACCTTCTTTAAGCTATAGAGAGCTTGTAAAAAATAAACCAGAGGAAATTGCAAAGGAATTGGAAGCTATATTCTTAAAAGAAATCTTAAAAGAAGCTTTTAAACCTATGCTTTCAGAAAAGAGCTTTACAACTCGCTTATACTACGATGCTTTTTTAGAAGGTGTCAGTGAAAAATTGGCTTCAGCGGGAGGTGTAGGAATAGCAAAGTTTCTTTTAGAACATTACTTCAAATCCGAAGAATAAATATAATAATTAAATAGCCGGTGTGGCGGAACTGGCAGACGCGGGGGATTCAAAATCCCCTGCCCTTCACGGGCGTGCGGGTTCGACTCCCGCCACCGGCACCATCAGATGAAAAGAGATATGAAATCCTTGAGAAGTATTATTGAAGAAGGAAAGATAGAGATTCTTTTAAAAGAATTTGATAAAAAAATAGTAGAAAGAGGAAAGAAGTATTTTGAAAAAAACAGTGTTTTAGATAAATATATTCTTTCGGATAACTATGTTCACGGTGTAATCAAAGGGACAAGTATATATTACACGGATGTATACTTGTACAAAGGAAAGCTTTATGTAAGATGCACATGTCCCTATGAGGGTAAGTGTAAACACGCCGTAGCCCTTTTGTTTAGTCTCTCCTTTAAAGGAAAAAAGAATGAAGATAGCTTAACACTGGAAAATTTCAAGCGAAAAATAGAAAGAAGTTTATATGATTACGGTATTCTCGAATTTGATAGCTATGAATGGGAAGAATTGATACGCAAATACGACAAAGATGAAATATTAAATTTTCTCATAAGTTTGACAATATACATAGTTGAAAATTTTATTTATTCAGAAGAATATTTTGATAATGAAATTTTTGTAGACGAACTTCTGGAAATATTCTTGGATTATTTACCGGAAGGAGAAAAAGGTAAGTATCTATATGAATACTTAGCTAGTCTGGGAGAAGATTATGAACTTATTATAGGTTCTCCTGGAAGCTTATTTAAACTTTTGGAAAGCAGAGATATTGCTATTTTAAGAAAACTGATAGAGGAAAATCCACTTATAGCTTGCGCAACAGAGGTTTGTGCCTTTGTAAACGTAAGATAGAAAATAAAAAGGAAAAGGAAAGAAAAAAAAGATTTTAAGCCTGTTGAAGAACAGCTTCAGGTTTGGGAAGCCAAGGTTCTATACCTTGCTCCTTAGCCCATTGGTTTGCAAACTCATAAGCTGCTCTTGCGGTAGCTATGTTCTTTTCTATGAGTTCGAGCTTTTTCTTAAATTTCCTTTCTATTGCAGAGTCAAGTGATGCCGTACCACCGGACACTACAAACTTCTTGAGGAATCTCGTCTTTATACCCTCTTCTATGGATTCCATACCGACTATTTGGGTAATTCCGAAGAAGGCACCTATCATAGCCATATTGGTGGCAAGTTCAGTTCCCGCGTAATCCAGTGCAAACTTTGTAGCTGAGAAGTTAAATATTTTTACGTTTCTTTCTTCTAGGAAAGCTTTATCTTCATCGGTAAGCAAATCCTCTTCCGCGTTGATAATAATTAATCCATTTTTCTTAATACCAGAGTAGAAGGGCATTGTGTAGGATTTACCCATTGTGATAACTTGAGAGTGGAAAACCATAATCACATCCGGGTAAACGACTTCTCCCCTATCGTATATAGGTTCTATTCCTATTCTCACATAACTTTCGGAAGGAGCCATTCTCTTTTCTGCACCGTAGAAGGGATTAGAAACAGCATAGTAGCCCGCGTGGTCTGCAGCGGTAGCCATAATATGGGCAGCAGAAACAGCCCCCTGCCCACCGATAGCAGGTATTCTCACATTAATTCTTCTTCTCACGGGTTGGCTCATAATAATCCCTCCTTTTTCTTCCTTTCAATAACTTCCTTAGCTTCATCGGTCATGTATTCGAAGAACTTAAATCTTTCCTTATCCCTTTGTCTCATTTCCCAGAGACCCTGGTCAGCATTAAGACCTATTTCAAGGATACAGGGAGTATAGAGATGTATATAAGTAGGTCCTACTTCTCTTGCAACGTAGATAGCTTTCTTAACCACCTGTTCAACTTTCTTGGGAGAAGAAACAGATAGTCTGGCTACGTAGTGGCATCCTGAGTCTATGGCGAGTTGCCACATCGGTACTTTATCCCATTGCTTTCCACCGGGAGCCATTTTGAATTCCATTCCTCTGGGTGTAGCTCCACTATCTTGTCCTCCGGTGTTAGCGTACACTTCATTGTCAAAACAAATAGTTGTTATCTTTTCCTGTCTGAAGAAAGATTGAAGTGTGCAATCCAATCCGATGTCAATTGTTGCACCGTCTCCTGCTATTACTACAACGTCCTTAACTTTATCCGGAAATCTCCATTCTAAAACTCTTTTAATTCCAGAAGCTACAGAGTTCTGATTTCCGAATAGAGGGTGAACCGTGTGAAGTGCTATATGAGGGAATACCAGAGATGTACATCCGGTAGAGTTTACTATAACCGTATCTTCTGGATTAGGAAGAGAAGCAAGTATATATCTGAAAGCAGCAGATTCGGGACATCCAGCACAAAGAGAGTGTTCCTCTATAAGTTCTTTAGCGTAGGGAAGATCCATTACACCTCTTTTCGGATTACCCCAAGTTGCTTTTTCTTCAAGGTCTACAATTTCTTGAGGCATAAATTCTTTTAAATCTTCATTGATTTTAAATATCTTAACCGACATGTTTCACCTCCTTCCCTATGATTCTTAGAACTTCTTGAACGATAAATTCAGGAGGCATTGTCATTCCACCACCAACTCTAGGTGTTCCAAATATGGGAATATCGGTGTATCCGTAAAGAGCTCTCTTTACTTCTCTTTCAAGCCATCCGATTACATTGAACTCAGGAATGAAGATGTATTTAGCACCTTTAACAGCCTCTCTTACTTCTTCCGTGGGGAAAGGTCTTATTGTCTTTATTCTAAGTACCCTTGCCTTTATTCCTTCTTCGTGTATGAGTATCTGGGTTGCTTCTTTAGCTTGTGCTGCAGCGGTTCCACTTGCTATAAATAGAACTTCCCCTTCTGGGTCTCCGAAGTGTTCTACAAGTCCCCTGAGATAATGTTTAGCGTAAGGTCTGGATCTTTCGATAGCAGCTCTTACTTCGAATTGCCAGCTTGCGTGAGTTGCATAGGAAATATAGTTAGATTTCATTACGAAGGGATCCCTCATGAATCTTCCGGGAGGCATTTCCATATCTATAGGAGGCATCGGCGCTTTATAGGGATCATACGGAGGAAGTGCGATATCTTCAGGAGGTAGATAAGCAGCTTCTCTTGTGTGGGATATGAAGAAACCATCTATTGCGGTAATTACCGGAACGTGAACGTCAGGTTGTTCAGCAACAACAAATCCGGCTATTATCATATCAAAGAGTTCTTGAGCTGTCTCAGCGTGCCATACCATACATCCTGTATCTAAAAGGAAATAAATTTCCAGGTTATCGGGCTGGATAGATAGAGGAGAGTTTATACCTCTTGCCATAAGAACCAGTTGTATAGGAAGTCTTGAACCAGCCCACATAGGGAAAAGTTCCATAGCTCTGAGTGTCCCGGGTCCGGATGTAGTAGTAATTGTTCTTGCTCCTGCCATAGCACATCCGGCTACTTCGGACATAACTCCGAATTCCGACTCCCCTCTGAAGTATACACCTATGTATCCCTCTCTCCAGAGTTCACCGAGCATGTGTGCCGCTTCTGACTGAGGAGTGATGGGATACGAAATTGATGCATCCACGCTAGCTCTTTTTGCCGCTTCCTTTACAGCTTCAGAACCGGTTATGAAGTGTTTGGTTCTTGGTGCTTCGAAGAGAAGATAATCAGGTGAAACTATCCTCTGCCCCATTCTATTGTATCTGACCTTTTCGGTCTTGACTTGCTCAGGCATATTGACACCTCCTTAAAAAACTTCCTTTAAATTTAATGTCAAAACCCACAAAAGGATATGATTTGGCACTCAAATTTTGATACGTAAAAAAATTAAGTTTTTCTACATTAAGCAAATTTTCAGATATGGATTTTTCTGGAATAGAAGGGAAGGAAGAAAAATAGCAGAAAATTTTTTCAGCCCACCTTTGTATTGTAGTGGACATTATTTCCCGAGCTCCCTTTTTACCTCTTCAGCTATTCTGATGAACTTTTCCAGATCTTCAGAATGTTGGTCTCTTAGTGTAATCATCGCATCTTCGTGTCCT
>QNXQ01000199.1 GCA_003978875.1 Aquifex sp.
ACGAATACACTCCCCGTTTATGAAAAGAAATTCAATAAACTCGAAATAGTTTCTATAGCTCCTCTAATTGGAGAACTGGTAAGCCTATCTATTGCGGGACCTGAGAATATACCGTGGGTAGCACAAGCTATTACTCTTCTTACTCCCTTATTCATCAGGAGATTTGCCGCAGCTGTAAGTGTTCCTGCTGTATCTATAATATCATCAACGATTATCGCGTCCTTACCCTCTAGATCTCCTACCACATCCATTACTTCAGCTTTATTAGGTTCAGGTCTTCTTTTAAGTATTACACCAATTCCACAACCGAGTTTATTAGCAAGGTCTCTTGCTCTTTTAACACCACCGGCATCAGGAGAAACTACAATCGGATTTTCGAGAACCAAATTTTTCCTTATATAGTCGTATAAAACGGGAATCGCTGTTAGATGTTCCACCGGTATATCAAAGAATCCTTGAATCTGGGGAGAGTGAAGATCTACAACTATTACTCTATCAGCTCCAACTTTCTGCAAGAGATCCGCTATTACTTTTGCACTTATGGGGGTTCTGGGTTTATCTTGTCTATCTTGTCTACCATAAGCGTAATAAGGGATTACCGCAGTAATTTCCTTGGGAGATGAACGTCTTATGGCATCAATGGTGAGAAGAAGTTCCATTATGTTGTGATTAACCGGATTTGACAAAGAAGCTATTACGTATACGTGATAACCTCTTACACTTTCGTTGATTTGAACCCTTACTTCTCCGTCGGAAAAAGTGGTAATTAGAGTATCAGCTAATCTTAGTTCCAGATAATCTGCAATTTCTTCCGATAGAGCTCTATTCGAAGAACAAGCTATTAACTTAATCCCATTCATTGGCAATTTAAATGGCTGGGGCGCCAGGACTCGAACCTGGAACCCCCGGATCCAAAGTCCGGTGCTCTGCCAGTTGAGCTACGCCCCAGGCCTTTCCGAATATATTATTCTACACCAAATACTTTATCTTTCAACTTCTTTAAAGTAGAAATAGCAATTCGTCGGCTTTTTGGATTTTATGGAACAAAAGAATATTATTAATATGTTAATATGGAGTTTTTCTTTTTTATCGACGTCTACGCAGATAGGGAGCTTATTGACTATTACATTATAACCTTTAAGCTTGACGACCTTTCCTCCGTAGAAATTACCGGTCAACAAGGTAAGTACTACATAAGAGGAGTCAAAGATTGGGAAAAATTCAAGGAGGATGTTTACGATATAACACTCTACGAAATGGGAGATGAAATAGACCGTTTCAAGGATATTGAAACGGCTCTCAGGGAAGCTTATAAAATTGCTATCGGAGAAGGTGCAAGAAGAGGAGCTAAAAAAATTGTTCCCGCTATAGGTTTTGGAAATCCTCCTCCTAGCGTTGTGGAAAGAGTTTATCCCGAAAAACTGGAGTTTGAAAAGTTTCCTGAAGACTTAGATTCTTTCCTTGACAAGATTGTTAAAGAAACTTTTATGGAAACAACAGGAGAGAGGTCGAAAGATGACGATGAAATCCATTTCTGAACTCCTTGAAGAACTTACACCAAAAAAGGTCGTAGAGGAATTAAACAAATACGTAATAGGGCAAGAAGAGGCAAAAAGGGCTGTTGCAATCGCTCTTAGAAATCGTTGGAGAAGACAAAAACTTCCCGAACATCTTAGAAATGAAGTTATTCCCAAAAATATATTGATGATAGGTCCCACCGGTGTGGGAAAAACTGAAATAGCCAGAAGAATTGCAAATCTAATAAAGGCTCCATTTATAAAGGTTGAAGCGACAAAGTACACGGAAATAGGTTACGTGGGAAGGGATGTAGAAAGTATGGTACGAGAACTCGTAGAAGTATCCTTCCAAATGGTCAAGCAGGAAAAGATGAAAGAAGTGAAGGAAAGAGCAAGGAGACTTGCGGAAGAAAGAATTCTGGATTACTTGGTGCCTCACCAATTTACCAGCTTCGGAATAAGGGAAAGCCAGAACATAGGAAAAAGGGAAGAACTACGGGAAAAACTCAGAAAGGGAGAACTTGACGACAGGATTATAGAAATAGAGGTAAAGGAAAAAGTCGTTCCCATGGTGGGAATAGCAGGCCCTCCGGGTCTTGAGGAACTTGAGAATCAAATAAAGGAAATGCTATCCGGTTTAATTCCTTCAAGGAAAAGAAGAAAAGTGAAGGTAAAGGAAGCTTTGCAAATCCTTGAACAAGAAGAGGCAGAAAAGTTAATAGATATGGAAGAAGTGGCAAGGGAGGCTATATACAGAGCTGAGAATTTCGGAATAATCTTTATAGACGAGATAGACAAAATAGCTGTTAAAACTCCTGGTCATGGTCCCGGGGTTTCGCGGGAAGGTGTTCAAAGGGATTTACTTCCTATACTTGAAGGAACTACGGTAAATACTAAATACGGGCCTGTGAAGACTGACCATATACTCTTCATAGGTGCCGGAGCTTTCCATATGGCAAAACCTTCGGATTTAATCCCAGAACTTCAAGGAAGATTTCCAATCAGGGTGGAATTAAAACCTTTAACAAAGGATGACTTCAAGAGAATCCTCGTGGAACCTGAAAATGCCTTAACTAAGCAATATATAGAACTTCTTAAAACCGAGAATGTCCATCTCGAATTTACCGAAGATGCTATAGAAGAAATAGCAAAGATAGCAGAAGAAATTAATACCAGGACTGAAAATATAGGAGCGAGGAGATTACACACCGTTATGGAAAAACTTCTGGAGGATATATCCTTCAATGCTCCTGAGATGTCAGGACAAACTATAATAATAGACGCTAAATTCGTGAGAGCCAAACTGGGTGAACTTGCAAAGGATGAAGAACTAAGTAGATATATCTTGTGAGGTGGGGAATATGATAGAGAAGAAAATGCTTATAGGCGGTGAGTGGGTGGACAAGGATGAAAAAATAGAGGTTATATACCCTTATACGAGAAAGGTTATCGGAACAGTACCTAAAGGTAGTGAGGAGGACGTTTACAAAGCTATAGAAAGGGGAAAAGAAGGTTTTAAGGAAATCTCTTCCCTTACAGCTTATGAAAGGTATGAAATATTAATGAGAGCTGCACAGCTTTTGAAAGAGAAAGCCGAGGAATTTGCCAAAACGCTCGTCTTGGAAGTAGGAAAAACTATAAGAGAAGCGAGAACAGAAGTTCAAAGAGCTATACAAACCTTAATTTTTTCAGCTGAAGAAGCTAAGAGAGTAAACGGTGAAACCTTTCCCATAGATGCACATCCAAACGGCAGAGGAAAAGTAGGGTTTTACATAAGAGTTCCGGTAGGTATAGTATCTGCAATAACTCCCTTTAACTTTCCCTTAAACCTCTCCATGCACAAAGTAGGCCCTGCTCTTGCAGCCGGAAATGCGGTAATCTTGAAACCCTCCGAGAGGACACCTCTTACACCTTTGATGCTCGGAGAAATACTTCTTGAAGCCGGACTTCCTCCGAAAGCATTATCCGTAATCCCGGGATACGGTGATGTTGGAAAAGCTATGACAACACATCCAGATGTAAGAGTTGTTTCCTTTACAGGAAGCAGGAAAGTCGGAGACATAATCGCAAGACAGGTAGGAATAAAGAAGTTAGTCCTTGAGCTAGGTTCAAACTCCGCTATTATCCTGCACAAAGATGGTGATATAGATAGAGCTGTCGAGAAGACCGTTCAAGGAGGGTACGCTATAGCAGGTCAAGTATGCATTTCCGTTCAAAGGGTCTTCGTTCACGAAGATGTATACGAAGAGTTTTTACATAGGCTAAAAGAAAGGGTAAGCAGGTTAAAAGTGGGAGACCCTATGCAAGAAGATACGGATCTGGGACCTATGATAGCTCCTTCGGAACTACAGAGAATACAAGAGTGGATTGATGAAGCGGTTCAAAAGGGAGCTAAGGTAGAAACCGGAGGCTTAAAGTGTGCCGAAGATGAAACTGTATTTTCTCCCACAATAGTTTCTTTAGTTCCCGAAGATACCAAGCTCTTTAAGGAAGAAGCCTTTGCTCCCGTTGTAGCTGTAAATCCCTATAAAGAAATAGATGAAGCTATCAAGTGGGTAAATTCCTCGGACTACGGACTCCAAGTAGGTGTTTTCACAAAGGATATACAAACCGCTTGGAAGTGTATCAGGGAAATAGAAGCCGGAGGAGTATTGATAAACGAAGGACCCACTTTCAGAGCTGACCATATGCCTTACGGAGGTATGAAGTATTCCGGAATAGGAAGAGAAGGACCTAAATTCGCTATAGAAGACTATACGGAGATAAAAACTGTCATCTTTGACCTTTCATAATGCTCGTAAGTCTGGAAAGACTTTTAGAGATTCTTAAGGAAGAAAGAAAAAAGGGAAAGAGAGTTGTTTTTACAAACGGATGTTTTGATGTAATTCATGCAGGACATGTGGACTACCTAGAAAAAGCCAAAAATTTAGGAGACATCCTTGTTGTCGGTTTAAATTCCGACCATTCTGTAAGGAGAATTAAGGGAGAAAAGAGACCTATAATTCCTCAAGAGATGCGTGCTAAGGTTCTTTCCTCTCTGAAACCTGTTGATTACGTAGTTATCTTTGAAGAAGATACACCGGCAAAGCTTATAGAGGCTATAAAGCCCGATGTACTTGTAAAGGGTGGAGACTGGCCTTTAGAGAAAATAGTAGGAAAGGATTTCGTAGAAAGCTACGGAGGGAAAGTTCTAACCATTCCTTTCGAGTATGACATATCCACTTCTCAAATAATTGAAAAAATTATTAAGCTATATTGCTGAAGCTATGGCATTTATTTGTCCGGAAGAAATAGAAGCCTATGTAGAACAGCATTGTTCTCAGCTACATCCTCTTCTTGAGGAACTAATAGAGTTTACCCACAAAAACACAGACCTTCCCCAAATGCTTACCGGTCGTGTTGAGGGAAATTTCTTAAAAATGCTAATTCAAATATCTGGGGCAAAAAGAGTTTTAGAGATAGGAACCTTTACGGGTTTCTCAGCCCTCATTATGGCCATGGGACTTCCCGAAGACGGAAAACTAATTACCATAGAGATTAACCCTCAGTATGCAAGTATAGCAAAATCCTTTATAGAAAAAGCTCCATGGGGAAAGAAGATTGAAGTTATATTGGGCGATGCAAGAAAAGTTTTGGAACAGTTCGATAAGGAAAGCTTTGACTTTATATTTATAGACGCGGATAAATCATCGTATCCCTACTACTATGAAAAATGCATCGAACTTTTGAAAAAAGGAGGATTGATGGCCGTAGACAATGCCCTATGGGGAGGGAAGGTTTTAAATCCTGAAGATAACAGAAGCAAAGCTATAGCCCGTATGAACGAAATGATAAAAGGAGACACGAGAGTTGATAAAGTCCTTCTTACCGTGAGGGATGGGATATTTTTGGTGAGAAGAAAAATTTGAGATAAGATTATGTTGTATATTCTCCTCTTCTTCGGAGGTAAGAAATGATAGAAAAAGAAGATAAAACTTTGATAAGGAAATTGATTTTTAACCCTGAGGGTGACAGAGAAGCCAGCAAAAGAAGGATTATTAAGGGAAATCCCACGAACATTCTGGAGCTAAATGAGATAAAGTACAACTGGGCTTTTGACCTGTATAAAACGATGGGTTTTACCAACTTCTGGATACCTGAAGAAATCCAAATGCTTGAAGATAAAAAACAGTACGAAACTACCTTAACGGAACACGAAAAGAGGGCCTACGAACTTGTACTGTCTTTTCTCATAGCCCTTGATTCCTTCCAGGTAGATATGCTCAAGGATTTCGGAAGGATGATTACCTCTCCCGAAATAGAGATGGCCATTACAGCTCAAGAGTTTCAAGAGTCGATACACGCTTATTCGTACCAATTTATTCTCGAAAGCGTAGTAGACCCTATTAAAGCTGATGAGGTCTACAACTACTGGAGAGAAGATGAAAGACTTCTTGAAAGGAACAAAGTAATAGCGGAAATATACAACGAGTTTATAAGAAAACCTAACGAGGAGAACTTTATAAAAGCGGTAATAGGGAATTACGTTCTTGAAAGCCTATACTTCTATTCGGGATTTGCATTCTTTTACACCCTCGGAAGACAGGGCAAAATGAGAAATACGGTTCAGCAAATCAAGTACATAAACAGGGATGAACTTTGCCACGTATCTCTGTTCAGAAATATAATCCTTACCCTTCAAAAGGAAAATCCAGAATTGTTTACTCCAGAGATAAAGAAATGGATTGTGGAGTACTTCAAGTATGCGGTGGATGAAGAGATAAAATGGGGCAAATATGTAACCCAAAATCAAATTCTCGGAATAAACGACATTCTGATAGATAGATATATAAAGTATCTCGGTAATTTAAGGCTTTCCCAAATAGGTTTCGACCCTATTTATCCGGAAATAACGGAGAACCCTATGAAGTGGATAGACGAATTCAGAAAAATAAACAATACAAAAACGGACTTCTTCCAAGCAAAACCACAAACTTATGCAAAATCCAACGAGCTTAAGTGGTAAGGAAATTAAACCCTTCCCGTACTCTTCTCTATTCCTTTACGCTCCTCATAATAATAGGTGCTTTTCTTCTATACCTTCCAATTTCTACTACGCGTCCAATATCCTTTCTTAACGCTCTTTTTACAGCAACTTCCGCGGTCACAGTAACCGGTCTTGTAGTACTCGATACTTACTCTGACTTTACACTTTTCGGAAAGATTGTGATACTTTTCCTTATACAGGTTGGCGGTCTCGGATATATGACATTGTCCACATTCTTTTTAATCCTTCTAAGGAGAAGGATAGGCTTAAAAGAAAGGTTTATTCTCGCTGAAGCCCTGGAGTATCCCAGTATACACGGATTGGTAAGATTTTTAAGGAAGGTTTTCGTCTTTGTCTTTACGGTAGAACTTACAGGTGCTCTTTTGTTGAGTACCTATTTTTCTATAAAAGGAGTAGAAAGCCCTGTTTTCAACGGTATTTTCCACGCTGTATCGGCTTTCAATAATGGCGGATTTTCAACATTCAAAAACGGACTGCTGGCTTTCAGGGATGACCTATTTGTAAACCTTGTAATATCCTTTCTTGTTATCCTGGGAGGGATTGGTTTTTTTGTAATTAACGATATTCACCTTTACCTTACAAAAGTTGTCAGAAGACTTTCAGTCCATTCAATACTTGTAATCCTCTTCTCTTGTTTTCTCATTATTTTTGGAACAGTAGGTCTAATCTTCACCGAATGGAATAATGAAGCTGGTTTATGGAAGTATAACTGGTACGAGCGTATCCTTTCTTCCTTTTTTATGAGTGTTTCTGCAAGAACTGCCGGTTTCAGCACGGTGGATTTATCCTCAATAAGTGAGTCCTCCCAATTTCTTTTAATAATACTTATGTTCATAGGAGCTTCTCCCGGAGGGACAGGCGGAGGGATAAAAACAACAACCTTTTTAGTAATTCTTCTTGCAGTTTTTTCTTACATAAGAGGTAAAGAACAAACCGTGATACTTGAGCGAAGCATCTCCGAAAGCACCATAAAGAGGGCTCTCGTCATTCTTTCTCTTTCTATATTCTTTATTACTTTGGTAAATCTTTTACTTGACAAAATAGAGGAAAAAGATTTTCTATATACGTTTTTCGAAGTCGTTTCCGCATTTTCAACGGTGGGTCTTTCCGTAGGAAATCCCGAAGGTCTAAGTTACTGTGCAGATTTTTCTCTTTTTGGTAAAGTTTTGATAATTATTACTATGCTCGTTGGAAGAATAGGTATTCTCGGCTTTGCTTTAGCCCTTACGGGAAAAGCTCCAGTTCAAAGGATTAAGTATCCCGAAGCGAGGATATTAGTATGAACCGGATATTTGCGGTAATAGGACTCGGTAGGTTTGGATTTTACGTAGCAAAAACTCTCTCAGAACTCGGTGCGGAAGTAATCGCGGTTGACCTTGATGAACATAGGATTAAGCAAATAGCGGATTACGTTACACATGCTTATGTGGCAGACGCTTTGGATGAAAAAGCCCTCGAGGAAGCTGGAGTTTTTAATGCGGATACCGCAATAGTAAGCGTAGGACAGAACGTTGAAGCTAGCATTTTTGTGGTAGTTATTCTAAAGGAGAAAGGTGTAAAGGAAATTGTGGCAAAAGCTATAAATCAACTTCACGGTAAAGTTCTGGAAAAACTCGGAGTTATGAGGGTTGTATATCCCGAGATGGAAACGGCGGTAAAACTTGCCCACACTCTGCTCTTCAGAGGAGTTATAGAAGAAGTGCCCTTTGCTCCCGGATACAGTATTTTTGAGATAAAAGCCCCGGAAGATTTCATAGGTAAGAGTTTAAGGGAGCTTGATTTAAGAAAGAAGTACGGAATTACGGTTATAGCTATAAAAAAGCCCGATGAAAAGGTTACGGTCAATCCGTCAGGTGAATACACAATAGAGCAGGGAGACACCCTTTTAATTCTCGGTAGTGAAGAAAATATCTTAAAATTTACCCAATGAAAAATATAAAATACTATCTGCTGATATTTCTCGCTGTATCTTCCTTTGTTTCCATATCCCTATTTGAGGGAGTTGTAATACTTCTCCTACTTATATCCCTGTATGACCTTTTAAAACACAAAACCTTTACAGGAGTACTCAAAAAGGGAATATCACTTTACACCTTTTCCACCTTATTCTCTACGATACTTTATTACCCTAAAAGGTTTGCAAAAGCCCTAGAAGAAGGTTTATTTCAGTTCATTTACTTCCTAAAAGTTGAAAAAGAAACCGCTGAAAAGTTTTCTCAAATTTATCCCAAGATACTTCTTAGCTTCTCTATACTACTCATTCCGATAGTGCTATACAACTACTTTAAGTATGGAGATACAAAACCCATTTGGGGTGGTAGTTTTGAGGTTGGTTTCTTCTATGCCCTTTTTACTATCACGAGCTTTCTATTATTCCTTAAAGAAAGAGGAAAAAAATTTTCTTACATTTACCTAGCTTTATTTTTACTTTTTATAGGAATAATCTTTCTAACTTCCAGACGTTCTATGATATTAGCATTCCTTGTAATGTTCTACATCGTATTATTCTTATTATTTAAAAGTAATAAACTATCCAAAAAGATGTTTATAAGCTTCAACATAATCGTACTTATTTCATTTTTAAGCGGATACGCTTATTTGTCCTCCAAAGATGTAAGATTTAAAACATTTAACGATATAATTTTAGGTAAAAAGGAACTAAACTTTCAAACGTTAAATAGAATATCCTCTGCAAGATTAACTCTCCTCTTAGACGGATTGGAAGTTATTAAAGAAGATATAAGAGAAAAAAAATTTATAAATCTACTCATAGGCCACGGAGTAAGGGCGGGCGAATACTTACATCGCAAATATGGTTTTAAAGCAGGGCGTTATGAGTCCATTTTTATAGTTTCAGAATTTATAGAGAGAGGTTTGATAGGACTGATGGGAATTTTAATGATTTATTTTTCTTATTTTAAAAGAATTATTTTATTCAGACTAAGAGAAAATGAAGACTTTTATAAGTTGATTTTAGCCGTTCCTCTGGGACTTCATCTAGTTCAAACAGTTTTTACCTATTTCTGGGATGCATTACTTCCAATGTACCTTTTACTCTTCAAAATTTCTGAGGTTCTTGAGGATAGACGGTAATTTCTAACGGCTTGCTTTCTATACCGAAACTGTTTACTGCAGTAATTTTGTAAACTGTCTTTTCATTAGGAATTTTATCTGTAAATGTTGTCTTTTTAGCAGGATTTTTATTAAGCTTCACTCCATTTTTATAAATATTAAAACCCTTAAGATTTTCGTAATCCTTATGAAACCAGTATATTACTATTTTCCCTTTACTCAGTATATACCCGCCTGAATATGGTGGTTCAGGAACAGGGTAAGGCTTTGGAGGGATTTTTACTATTTTAGGGGAAGATTCATAACCTTTTCCCACTACTTTGGTTATCCCTATATAAAACTCTTTATACTCCTTCGGTATTTCTATTTCTTTTTGAAATTCTTTCAAGGCAGTAGGGTTTACTAAATCATCTTTTATTATCCTATAAACTCTAAAAATACCTTTTTCTAAAGGAATAATAACAACACTTTCTTGAAATTCTTTTACAACTACATTCGGTTTTTCAAAATTAGCCTCTGGAACGCATACCTTTTTACTTTTTCCTTTAATATGTTTTACATTAAAGCAAAAGTAATTTTCACTTTTTTTATACCAAAAATTTCCGTTTTTTTCGAAACCCTTTACCTCTATATCTTCTCCGATAACGTAAACATAACTACCTATTCTCTTTACCTGAAATTGAGGTTCAGGTAATGGTTTTGGAGGTGCCTTTATCCCACAGGATAGAAGAAATAAGAAAAAAAGGAAGAGAAACAAAATTTTTATTTAATAAAATCCTTAAGAGCTTCGTAAGCTTTCATTGCTTTTTCAAATCTTTCATTTACAACATCCCAATTTATGTTCTTAAGAACTGCATCAACGTACGGAGGTCTTTTGTTTTTATAGTCCACGTAGTAGGCGTGTTCGTAAGTATCAATTACAATTATGGGAATCAATCCGGTGAGGTTGTAGACGTTATGAGCGTCTAATCCGTTTACTACAAGTCTTCCGCTGAATATGTCAAGTCCCAGAATTGCCCATCCTCTGAATGCTATAGCAGCAGCTTTTAGTTCATTTGTACAAGCATCAAATCCTCCGAGGTCTTCTTCGATTTTCTTTTTAAGAGCTTCGGAAGGTTCTCCTTTTCCTCCGGAGGTAAGCATTCCAAAGTAAAGTTCGTGAAGAACTACACCCATATAGTTAAAAGTTTCTTCTACTTTCAACTCCCTGTATTCAGAGTAGTTTTGATTAGCTTTGCTTCTATCCGCAAAATTTTGATCCGCAAGTTTTTCTTGAATTTCGTTATACTTGGTTACATAACCCTTGTAGTGAGCCTCAAAGTGAGGTTCAATCTGTTCGTTGGAAATTCCCTCAAGGTTTTGAGGTTTCAAGTGGTCTTTTGGTTGAAGTTTGTGTACGGCCATTTCTATCACCTCCTTATTTTTTAGCCTTCTTCTATTAGGAATTTTAACTTGAAATATTTAAAGTAAGATATGCCAAAAGTCATAAATATCGTAAAATGATATTAGGAGGGAAAAATATGGAAAAGAATATGGCTTTGTGGGACAGAATTGTAAGGGTTATACTGGCAATAATCTTCTTATACCTTGCCATTACAAATGGAGGAGCTTATTGGATTCTCGGTATAATCGGCATAATATTCCTGGTAACTTCTGCGATAGGATTTTGTCCACTTTATAAGGTAGTCGGTTTTCGAACCGGGTGAAGGTTTTAGGTATTGATTACGGAACTAAAAAAATAGGTCTGGCAATAGGAGATGAAGAGCTAAGATTAGTATCTCCTAAAGGAACAATAAGTGCAAATAATGCTATTGATAAGATTAAGGAAGTTATTAAAAAAAGTAAAGTAAAGAAAGTTGTAGTAGGTTATCCACTCACTCCTACCGGTAAGGAAGGTCAAAGGGCTAAATTGGTTAAAAAGTTTGTTGAGAAATTAAAACGAGAAATCCCAGAAGTGGAAGTAATTCTGTGGGATGAAAGGTGGACTACCGACGAAGCTATAAGAAGATTGGAAGGGTTACCTTACAAAAAAAAGAAAGAATTAAAGGATACTATATCCGCAATGATAATACTGGAGGAATATTTAGGCATCTCTTATTACTGACTTTGCCTTTATCTCTTTGTATAATTTTCCTATGGCTGAGAAGAAGTGGAAAACAGCTATATCTACCCATATTAACCATGAACCTTATATAAGAGGCTACAGACTTCTTGACCTGGTAGGAAATCTGACTTTCTCAGAGGCCATTTATTTACTTCTCAAAGGAGAACTTCCCTCGGAAGCAGAAGCCAAAATGATGGATGCAATATTTGTATCCGTAATTGAACACAGCATAGCTCCTCCTTCCGTAATAGCCACAAGAGCTGTAATAAGCGGTGGAAACTCTCTTAACGTAGGTGTAGGAGCGGGTATTCTCGCATTCGGAAGTGCCCACGGAGGAGCCCTTGAAGATGCAATGAAATTCATGCAAGAAGGAGTTGAAAGCGGAAAACCTGTAGAGGAAATAGTAAAAGAGTATCTCTCCCAAAAGAAACCCATTCCCGGATACGGTCACAGATACTATAAGGAGTACGACCCAAGAACAAGGAGACTTTTTGAGTTGGCGAAAAAGTACGGATTCTGCGGAAAGCATTGTGAATTTGCTCAAAAAGTTGAGGAAGAAATTTACAAGCAGAAAGGTAAGAGAATTGTCTTGAATGTAGATGGTGCTATTGCAGCAATTACATCCGATATGGGCTTTGACTGGAGACTGGGTAAAGGTTTCTTCATAATCGGAAGAGTACCGGGACTGGTAGCTCACGCCTATGAGGAACTTACCCAAGAAAGACCCTTCTCCAAGAGACTTTCCGAAGGTGAATATGAATATACCGGCGTAGAACCAAGGGAATTGCCCGAAGATAAAAGGAAAATATGAGAAATATACTTCCCGCCTTTCTCGCTCTTATACTTTTCGGATTGCTCGTTTATATAGGAATTGAGCAGGATAAAGGACTACATAAATCTCAGAGTTCATTAATAGGGAAACCGCTTCCAGATATAAAGCTCAAAACCTTTGAAGGTAAAGAGGTTTCCTTAAAAGAGTTTCACGGAAAGGTAATCCTTATAAATTTTTGGGCTACCTGGTGTCCACCGTGTAGGGAGGAGTTTGCCTTATTTAAAAAGTTATACGAAAAGTATAAAGACAGAGGGTTTGTAATCCTTGCTATAAACACTGACCCTGAAAATTTAGCGGAATTTCTCAAGGAATACCAGCTCCCGTTCCCTGTTTTAATAGCAAATGACGAAGTTATGGAAATTTTTCCTCTGCAGGGACTTCCTACCTCGTTCCTGGTAAACAGAGAAGGGATTGTAGTAAAGGAAAGGAAGGGAATATATAGAGAGCTTGAGAAAGACCTGTTACAAATGTTGAAGTAAAGTTAATCATTTCATGCTATTATTCTGTTATAGTGCCATGAGTGAGAATGGAAAGAAGTATATAACAGCATTAATTCTTATATGTATAGCTCTATTTTCTATGTTATTCACAATATACGCATACATAAAATATCCTGAAAATAGAGAAACGTTTATAAAACGTCTTGAAAATGCAAGGACTTCAAACATATTTAGGGAAATTAGAGAAATGAGAATGAAAAAAGGAGGAGAAAATGAATCAATCGGAGTTTCTGAGGAATAGCCCTCTGAAAACTCTGGTACTTGTATCAGTAGTATTAACCTATGTTTTGATGGTTTTCGGAGGTATTGTAACATCTACCGGTTCCGGGCTCGGATGTCCAGACTGGCCTTTGTGTCACGGACAATTGCTTCCTTTCCAGCTTAAAGAAGAGATTCCAACACCTCCGGCTCCTGTAATAGCTCCTACTCCACTCCAACCATGGATAGAACAAATCCACAGAATTCTAGGAGGACTAACAGGTTTAGTGCTTTTAGCAACTCTTTTTTACGCCTTTAAAAGAGGAACATCTTTTATAAAAAAAGCGTTAGTTTTTATTTTTATAGCTCTTGTTTTTGAAGCCCTTCTCGGAATGAGAGTAGTTGTAACGGAGGCTCCTTTACTTAGGCAATTGCTCGATTATATATACACAACATCCCACTTAATACTTTCCGTATTTATACTATCCACAATAACTGTTACCTATTACTATGTGAAGTTTTACGGTGAAAAGGCTAAGGAATACATTCCCTATGCAGAAGCCCTTTACGTTGCAACTATGTTCCAAATACTCCTGGGGATATTTGTGAGGTATGTAAAAACTTTAGAATACAATCAGTTTGTTTATTATTTGCACATTACATACGCAGCTTTTCTCGTAATACTTTCCCTATTTATAATGTTCAAAGAACTAAATAAATATTCAGTAATCACCTTCCTGCTCATGGTTGCTCAAATTTTAGCCGGAGTTGCAACAGTAGTCTCTGGATTTTTCTTACCTTATCTATTTCTACATATAGCTATAGGTTTCTTTATAGTGGCTTGGGTTTCTTATCTTGTTGCACCTTCCGTTTTAAAAACTTATACAGAATTTAGAGGGGTAGTGCATGAGTGAGAAGGCGTTGATTTACCAAAATGTCCTGAGGGAATATTTGGTTTTAACAAAACCGGGTATAGTTTCCTTAGTCCTAATAACAACACTCGGAGGAATGTACTTAGGTTCACGGGGAGATTTAAATCCCAACCTCGTATTCTGGACTTTAATGGGTACAGGATTAGCAGCAGCGGGTTCTGCAGTCCTTAACATGGTTATAGATAAAGACATAGATAAGTTAATGGTAAGAACCGCAGAAAGGCCTATTCCGAGAGGTACGGTAAATCCTTTTAAAGCATTGATATTCGGTGTAGTTTTACAAATTCTATCCCTCGCTATAATGATAAGCTTTGTGGGATTTCTTCCTGCATTTCTGGTTGCTTTAGCTTCTTTCTCCTATGTAGTGCTATACTCTTTACTCCTTAAACGTAGAAGCCCTCTCGCTACAGAAATAGGAGGAATATCGGGAGCTCTTCCACCTGTAATAGGTTATGTAGCTTCCTCCGGAGCGGTAGATGTTAACGCAATAGCATTATTCTTGTTAATGTTTATGTGGCAACCGCCTCACTTTTGGGTTCTGGCTTTAAAATACAGAGAGGACTACAAAAAGGCGGGAATTCCAACACTGCCGGTAGTACGTGGAATATTTATAACTAAACTAAAAACATTGGTTTATACAGCTTCCCTCTTCCCTATAAGCTTGATACCTTACTTTACCGGTATGGTCGGGGAAATTTACTTTATCACTGCGTTAATTATGAATGTTCTATACCTGGGATTAACCCTTAAATTCTTCTTTTCTAAAAAAGAAGAAAGTATGAAGCTGTTTTTCTTCTCTATCATATACCTCGCAATCCTTTTCGGGATGATGATTGTTGATATGGTGAAGTAGTATGCTTTGGTTTTTTCTCTTTCTTTTATCTATAGCTTTAGGAGGCTTTTTTGCCCTCCTTGTAGCAATAGCAAGAACTCCAGGGCTTTCAAATTTTTTCCCTCCGGAATACTTTTATCACGGCTTAGTAGGACATGTAGATTCTGCACTTATAGTAGGGTTATATTCCTTTTTAATCCTTTTATGGCATAGAGTATTTAAGAAGAAAGACCACATTTACAGTTTTATCCCTGCGTTACTTGGCTTTCTGCTAATAGCTTTACCTGCTATATTTGGGCTAGGACAAGCTTTATGGAACAACTATGTCCCTACAATTATTCATCCTCTATTTTTTACAGGTGTAGCTTTGTTCTTCCTTTCTGTGTTCTTAAACAGCATACGCTTTCTGCCTCAAGCTATAAGGAACTTTTATTTGGGAAATACCCTTGAAGCTATCCTTTCCACTACAGTTATAAATTCCTTTATAATGCCCTTGAATTTATTGTTTTCATACTTTATTACTCCCAAGAGCTTAAATTCTTATGAATACTACGAAGCTTTGTTCTGGTTTCCCGGACATACCCATCAGTTTGTAAATGCCGGTCTTTTAATATCTGTATGGTTATTACTCCTTAATAGAAGAGTTATAAACTTAAGGTTTATAAACTCACTACTTGTAATATTCCCTATAACTTACTTTATAGCTCAGTTTTTCCTTAATCCTTTAAGTGAAGAGGCAAGAGCTATTACCACATGGGGATATGCCGTAGGAATAGGTATTCCAACGATTCTTTACGGAATAATTATCTTTACTTCAGCTTTGAAGGAAGTGAATTTCTACAGAGCTGTTGTTGTACTATCGGTTTTTCTCTACCTCATCGGTGCAGGAATGGGTTATATGATTGTAGGAATGGATACCAGGGTACCCGCACACTACCACACGGTAATAGCCAGCATACTTGTAGGTGTTATGGCTTTTACTTTTGAAATTTTACGGAGCTTTAACTATGTAAGAGATTTAAGTAAGTTTGCGAAAAGCATACCCTTCTTCTACGGTTTTGGAATGCTACTTTTTACACTAGGACTATTCTGGGCTGGTTTTTTCGGAGCTCCGAGGAAAACACCCGGAACAGATTACATACAAAACTTTAAGGTTTACATTTTTATGATACTCATGGGTATGGGTTCAATCTTGTCAGTAATAGGAGGTGCTTCTTTCGTCCTTTACGTTATCAAAACCGTTTTAGGGAGAAAAAACTATGAGGAAGAGGGAAGAGAGTGAAAGAAGATTCAGTATAGTCTTTGCCATTATATTAGCCTTTCTTGCAATTATGACTTACATTGTAGTCTTCATTGCAGCATACTTGTTAAAATAGGCTAACTATGTATGAAGTCTTAACGTTATTAAGCCTAATAACAATAGGTCTAAGTGGTTTGTTAATACTAACGGGTTTGGTTTTGATAAAGTTAGGGAAAAGAGAGTGGCATAAAAAGGCTATGCTAACCGCTTCTTTTCTTGCTCTCATATTTGTAATTCTGTACCTAATAAAATCCTCTATATATCCTCCCAAGAAGTATATGGGTGAACATAAAGAGCTTTACTTCTTTATACTATGGTCTCACACTATTCTTGCAATAATAAACTTTCCCTTAGCAGTTTATACGGTTTATTTAGGACTAAAAGAAAAGTTTGAAAAGCACAGAAAAATAGCACCTATCACCGCTATGGTTTGGATTTACGTCGCTGTAACGGGATGGATGATATACTTTTTCTTACATTAAGAATTTAGGGAGGATGTTATGAAAAAATTTCTTTTTCCGTTTTTAGTACTCAGCTCATTTTTGCTTGCTGCTGATTTTGCGTGCGTAGACACAAACAAAATAGTAAGGGAGTCAAAGTTTATAGCGAAAGCTCAACAGGAATTGAAGGGGGAACTCGAAAAATATCAACAGATGATAGTTCAAAAACAGAGGAAGATGGAAAACCTTAAGAAAGCCTTGGAAAGCAAAGTTCTTTCGGAGAATGCAAGAAAGAAAAAAATGGAGGAGCTCGAAAAACTGGAAGAAGACCTCAGAAAACTCCAAGTTGAAGCCCAGACGAAACTCTCAAGAAAAAAAGCTGAGTTGGAAAAGCTGGTTTTCGATAGGGTAATAAATATAGTAAGAGAAAAAGCTAAAGCTAAAAAATTGAAAGCTGTATTTGACTGCAACACAATGCTATATACGGACAAATCGATAGACATTACAGAGGAAGTTCTTAAAGAGCTTGATAAATGAAGAGGGAATTTTCCGCAGGAGGAGTGCTCTTTAAAGACGATGAAGTGCTTTTAATACAAAATCTTTCGGGTGTTTGGAGTTTTCCAAAGGGAAATATTGAAGCAGGGGAAACTCCTGAAGAAACCGCTGTAAGGGAAGTCTGGGAAGAAACCAATGTAAAGGGAAAAATTTTGGCCTACATAGGAGAAATCCATTACTGGTACAGGTTAAAAGGAGAGAAGGTTTTTAAAACTGTGAAATACTACTTGATGGAGTATATATCTGGTGAACCTCAAGCTTCTTGGGAGGTAAAAGACGCACGATTTTTTCCTACCGAAGAAACAAAAAAACTGTTAAAGTACAGAGGAGACAAGGAAATTTTTAAAAAAGCCCTGGAACTGCAAGAGAAGTTTA
>QNXQ01000132.1 GCA_003978875.1 Aquifex sp.
TTGACTTGTTCCTTAGGAGGAGGAGTGTTTACAGATTTCATGTAAGCAACGATTTTAGCAACTTTTTCTTTAGCCTGTTTGTCATATTGAGGATTAAACATTTGAGGCATGGAAGTTCCGGGCAGTACCTTTTGAGGGTTGAGGATAAATTGATAAAGGTAACCTTCTCCCCTCGCAAGGTACATTGTAGAAAGGTCGGGAGGTACTTGACCTAGCGCAGCTTTTAGGCCTTGAAGGTCTTCATAGGCAAATGCCTCATAAACATCTCTCGGAACGAAGAACCTATCTTTATATAGAATTCCGTGCCTGTATATAGGTCTTCCTGCTGATTTTTCAACGTTCTTCCATTTTGGATTAGCTTGAACACTCATCAAGTAAATACCGTCATACCTTAAAGAGTGACAGGAACTACAAGAAGCTATGAATAACTCCCTTCCTTCTTCTGCTATGGTTTTCCCACTTTCGGTCTTTTTCCATGGGTTTGTGATTATTTCCTTAACTTCTTCATCTACTTCGTAATGTTCAACGTGTTTAAAAGGGTTGTAAAACCACAGGATAAAGAAGAAAACAAGGGTAGAACCACCAAAAATTATTGTTTTTATTATGCCCCACGCGTTCATTGTTGTTCACCTCCCTTAGCTTTATACCAACCGTACTCAATAAACGAAATTACAGGCAGTGATAGGAAGAAGCCGAATACCAGTGCTGCGAAGGTTAGACCGAGTTTAGCGTTTGTGGGAGTCGGTTCCATTACACCGAGTATTGTGAGAACCATTGAGGAGAACATGAATATTACAAATGCTATGAAGAAGAGCGGTCTTCTTCTTGCACTCTTGAGAGGAGACCAATCAAGTAAAGGAAGTATTAATAGGAATATAAGTAATGCGTTAAAGGCTACAAATCCCCAGAACTTAGAAGGAATAGATCTGAACACTTCGTAAAATCCAAGTAAGTACCATTCGGGAGCGATGTGAGGAGGTGTCTTTAAAGGATTAGCGGGTTCAAAGTTATCCGCGGGTAAGAAGTGTCCTATGTGGAAGAATACGAAGAAGAAGAAGATAGCTAAATACCACATTACGTAAGCACCTTCTTTGAGAGTCATGTAAGGATGGAAAGGTACAAACTTATCGGGATTTTTCTTCTTGTCATACTCTATACCTTCCGGATTCGAAATTCCGGCAGCTCTAACTAAGTAGAGGTGTATTCCAACTAGTGCCAAGAGTATTAGTGGATATATAAGTACGTGGGAACCGAACACTCTTCCAAGTGTAACGTCTGTAACTACGTATCCACCCTTCATCCAAAGAACGATAGTTTCAGCTATGGCTTTAAAGAAATCTCTTAGAATAGGTGCATCTCCGAGAGAACCGGGTATTTCAGTAGTAACAATGAATCCCCAGTAAGAAAGTTGTCCCCAAGGTAGTAGATATCCGGAAAGAGCTGTAAGTATCATTACGAAGTAAATAAGCCAACCTACTATCCAAACCAGCTCTCTCGGTCTCTTATAAGCGTTGTAATATATACCTGTGAACATATGCAGGTATACAATTGCCATAAAGAAGTTTGCTCCTGTTGCGTGGATATGTCTGAATAACCATCCGAAGGGAATTTCTCCCATTATTGTGTAAGTTGCACTGTCGAAAGCGTCAGCTATTGAGGGTTTATAATAGAGTAGCAATACTATTCCAGAAATTATTTGTATCGCAAAGGTTACAAGTGCTAACACACCGAATACATAAGGGAAAGTGAGGTTCTTCGGAACTTTGTACTCTACCATTTGGGTTCTGTAAATGTCTTTGATGTGGGCTCTTTCATCAATCCAGTCAATAATCTTTTCTATCATGCCCATTTATCCCACCTCCTTATATAAGCTCCTTGATAAATCCTTCTACACCCACTATCAACTTATTACCTTCGAGTTTCTGAGGAGGTATAAACAGAGGTCTCGGTGGTGGTCCCGCAATTACATCTCCGTAAGGTGTGTAGAATCCTCCGTGACACGGGCAGTGGAATGTCGGTTTTCCATTAGAAGGTTTTTCTCCTTGAGGTTTCCAGAGAGGAATACATCCTAAGTGAGTACACACTCCCACGAGAGCGAATACTTCATTGCCTTTCAAAATTTCATAGTTTCTTGTACCTTTGCTGTTGAGGGCACCATCCTTGAGAGGGTATCCTTCACCCGCGAAATCCTTAGGAAGCTTTACCACGAATAAGGTTTTTCCCTTCCACGAAGTGACTCTAACCTGAAGAGGTTGGATTTTGGAAACGTCAACCTCCGTTTTAGCACCGAGAGCCGCTATTTCCGATGGTTCTAACATAACCCTTACAAGGGAATATAGGGCTCCTAACCCTCCTACTGCACCTAAGGCCCCTAAACCTATACTTATAAAGTCCCTTCTTGAGGCTTCCATAATAATCACCTCCCTGAGAAATAACCACCGAAATCTATTTTACAACGTAAAAGTCCGAAATTTTATAAAGAATTTTTTATATAAAGATTTAAAGAATTCATAGTTTAAGAGATTCCTTAAGCTTGTGAAAGAGAAAATAGAAGATGGGTACATAGACTAAGGTGAGGAAGGTACCTACCAGTAATCCGCCTATTGCAACCATAGAGAGAGGAGCTATTCTCTCTAAACCTATAGCCTTCTGAAGTGCTATAGGAATTAGACCCGCTATAGTGGCGAAAGCAGTCATAAGTACCGGCCTTGTCCTCACTCTTACAGCTTCTATGAGAGCATTCTTTATATCTTTGTTTTCCCTTAAATAGACTTCTGCAAAGTCAATGAGCAGTAATGCGTTTCTGATTATAATGCCCGATACGAGAATAAGTCCCATCATAGCGGGAGCACTTCTGTGCATATCCGCAAATAAGAGAAACCACATACTTCCTATAACTGCAAGAGGAATAGACAGTATAATGGCAAAAGGTGAAGTAAAGGATTCAAAGGCAACGACAAGGACAAAGTAGGCAAGCAGAGAACCCACCAGGAATGATTTAGTCATTTGTGACAAAGCGGAGCTCATAATTTCTATTTCTCCCATATCTTTTAACGTTATTTCGGGTGGCAGTTCTTTTTCCAGCTGTTTGTTGAGTTTATGGGCTTGAGCTATTACAAAGGAAGAAGGAGCTGTATCTTTATTTAATAGAACTTCGATTGAGTATTTTAAATTTTCGCGGGTAATTATAGGTGTATTTACCTCCTGAAAACAGTTGGCGTTTTTGATTACAAAGCTTATCAAAAGTGTTAAAATAATATACGGAGGGTCTTGACAGAGACCCCAGCCCCGCGGGGTTAGACTTTGGATTTAGCCCGAAGAAGCCCAAAATGGGTGGAGGGCACAAAAGTATCTCCCGAGTTCCCACTTCTTGCGGGAATAGGGAGTAGTAGTTCCTACCCCTTGTGTAGGGGTAGCGAAGGACACCTCGTGGGAAGGTGTGAGTATTGTTTATAATTGACATCATTTGCTCACCTCCCACGGGTGTCCAGTGTTAGTTTTCCCAGCTCGCTTATGGGAATTAGTCCTTTCTTGGTTTTTATCGTTAAATTCTCAAGGAAATCTAAGTCTTTTCTGTAATTTTTCTCAAGCCGTACGGAAACACTTAAAGGACTTTGATTGGGAACTAAGAAAAATAATGAAACCCTGCCGTTGATAGCTGTGGATAATTGGTTGAATATTTCGAATAAGTTAACACCGTAATAGTTCATTTTGAAGTAATCCGGATAAAACTTTACTTCCAGATTATCGGGCTGCCACAAGAGTTCAAGACTGGAGCCTCCCTTTACTGTAAAATATCGGTGATAAAGTTTCTCCCCGTAAATGAATAGTTCTTTGTAGTCATCACCCATTATTACCGTATCTACTGTAGCCCTTATTGAGGCTATGGGAGTTGTTCCCTGAGCTGCGAGGCTTACTTGTTTTACACCTTCTATCTGGGATATCTTTTCCATTAACCTCCTTTCTATATCCCATATTGTTTCTTTTCTTTCAAACCTATTTACGTACGTGAGTATCATCTTTGCCCTTTGAAGGTTTCCACCACCCCCTATAGTTATTACTCCCGGTTCCGTACCGAAAGCTATGTAGTATCTCTTTAAATGCTTCTCCTCCTGAAGTATGTCGGTAATTTTTTTGCCTATTTTTTCAATCTCGGTACTTGATAATGTTGAATCCAGTTGTATACTCCCGACCAGGACTCCGGTATCCATAGGAGGCATAGTATCTTGTCCGATTACCGGAATAACTCCCCTTGCTGAAAATGCAAATATCAAGGCCATAAAAATCAGATATAAGGGAATAAGTTTAGGGTTATAAATAGCACCTCTTACGAGATTAACGTACAGCTTCTTGAAGGGATTCACGATAACAGGTATTATTCGGTTTTCAACAAATAAGTCTATTCTATTTCTTTTTACTTCATTACTCCTGTAAATAAACGCGGCAAAAAGCGGTAAAAATGTTACCGAAACAAACCATGAAACCCAAATGGAAATTATTAATGTGGATACAAGGAAATGGAATATCTTACCCGCGTACCCTTCAACGAAGAGCAGAGGTATTAAAACGGCCGTAATGGCAAAAGACCCGGCACCTACGGCAAACATAACTTCTTTTGTTCCTTCTATTACTGCAGTCTTTACATCTTCGCCGAGCTCGGAAATGTGCCTTTCTATATTTTCAAGAACAACGACGGCATCATCTGCAAGCATTCCTAACGCAAGGATTAAACCGGTTTCGGATACTATATTGAACTCAATGCCGAATAAACGCATAATTCCCACGGAGCCTATAAAAACTAACGGGATTGAGAATATTACTCCGAGTGTGAGCTTGGTATTGGCTAGGAATAGAAACATTACTATAAGTGTGAAGACGATAGCATCCCTGAGAACCTCTATCATATTGTGAAAGGAAGTGATAGTTGTTTCTTTAAGGGAGTCAGCTATAGAGAACTCTATCGCAGGATACTCTTTCCTTAAATCGGGAAGGATATTTTCAACTTCCTCAATTGTCTTCATGTAATCTCCGCCTTCCGGTCTCTGAATTGCCAAAGCTACAGCTTCTCTACCGTTTGAGAAGAAATAGCTCCTTGGCTCTGCATACCCGAATTTAACTTCGGCTATGTCGGACAGCTTGAGTGCAGGACCTATAAAGAGGTTTTTTTAAATGTTCAAGATTTTTGGCTTGACCTTCCAGTTTTAAAGTTAGCTGATTTTTCTCTCCCGTAAGGATTCCTATGGGAACGTTTCTGTTGGAAGTGGAAATAATCTTTAAAACTTCGTAAGGAGCTATTCCATATTTTTTAAGTTTATTTAAATCCAATTCAACTACTACTTCTTTCTGAAAACCGCCGAATACATCCACGTTCCTTACGTGAGGCAGTTTTAAAAGTTTGTTTTTTATCTGATTCTCCGCTATTTCCCTCAGGTCGGCGAGAGAGAGATTACTTCCCTCTTTCGGATAAAGGGCTAGAACCATTACAGGCGGAGTGGAGCTATCTTTTTTAAAAACGATAGGTTGAAGAGCTCCCGGAGGAAGTTGAACCTTTTTCAACTCGTTTATAACTTCCAGAGCTGCAATATTTATATCTTTTCCGTACTCAAATTCAACATCAATCATCGAGACGCTATCCATGGATTTAGAGGAAATTCTCCTCACGAGGGAAAGGGATTGAAGTTTTCTTTCTATAGGTATGGTTATGTACGAATCTACAGTCTCCGCATCAGCTCCGGGATATCTGGTTATTACCATTATGTGTGGTCTTTCTATGTCAGGAAAGAGTTTCTTAGGAAGGGTAATGTAGCCTATTATTCCGAGAATTGAAAGAATACCGAACAGGGAAAGAATAAAATACTTTTTCTTAAATACGAACTCTACGAATAACTTTCCCATCTTACTTCCCCACCATGTAATCCAGATTTGCCTTTAAGATAGCCCACCTCAAAATACTCTCTTCATATTCACTGAGGGAGGTGTAGTAGTCCGCTTCTGCCTTTAGAAGGTCGTACATATTCCCCCTTCCAAGAAAATACTTTTCCTTTTCAATTTCGTATACTTTCTTTGTGTAGTTCAGTCTTTCCTTTTTTGCCTGTATAACCCAGTACTGGGCATTCAATTTATCTACAAGGGAGATAATGGAGTTTTTAAGTTTTACTTCAAGTTCCTTTTTTAAAGTTTTTGCGGTTAAGTATCTCTCTTTAAACTCCTTGTAGTTGAATATCCTTTTGCCAAAGTCGAATAAGGGAAAATTGATTAAAATTCCGTAGTACCAATCCCCCTTATCTTTTCCCGCGTATTCGTAAACCTGATTTATATAGAAAAAGTCTAATGTGGGAAAAAATTCCGAAAGGGCTACTTTTTTAAGAGTCGCTGCTTCTTTAACCCTTTTTTCGACAACTCTTAAATCGGGATTGTTGTACAAGTAAGGGAGAAAATCTTCGTACTTTAAAGGTCTTGGAAACAATTCCACGCTTTTTACTTAATCCGGAGTTATGTCTTTATTTAAAATCGCGGAAAGCTCATGGGCTTTTTCCTTTTCTAAAGCTCTTACATTCAAAATGTTTGCCCTTACCTTTTCTACCTCAGATTTAATTTTCACGAGGTCTACAAAGGGTTTCTTACCTATTTTGTAAGCCTCCTCAACTATCTTGTAAAGTTGTTCAAGGGCATCTAACCTGCTTTCGAGAGCCAGTCTTTTTTGCCTATATATAAGCAGCTCAAAATAGGTTTCTTTAACTTTTTTCTTTATTTGAGCTTTTAACCTGAGAAATTCGAAAAGCTCTTTTTCATATTCTCTTTTTTTTAATTTAATGAGATTAAACTGTTTAAAACCGTCAAAGACTCTCAGTTTATATTCGATTCCGTATCTCGTAAGTTTATCATCAACGGGAAGTTGATAGAGGTTTATAGGAGAGCTAAGAGGTGCTACAACTCTTTCGTATTTAAATACCGTTCTATTCCAAAATAAATTAATCTGGCCGAATCGTGATAGTAGTTGTTTTAAATAACTTTCTCGGCTTGCTTGAATACTATGTTTCTTAGCCTGTAAAGTAAGGTTTCTTTTAATAGCTTCATTTATAGCCTCTTCAAGTGTTAAACTCCAACTGTAAGAGTATATAAAAGTTAGAATTAACCAACTAACCAGAATAATTTGAGAATACTTTGATTTCATGTAAGATTATTATATTATGAAAAAGTATTTTTTATTCATAATAGCCATACTTCTGCTCTTTATAGGTTTCGGAGTTTTTAAGATTCGTGAAAAGAAAGGAGAATACGCCAACATGTCTACACCGAAGAAATATCCTTATACCGTAAGGGCGGTTTTTCCTGAAAGAGGAGAACTTATAGAGTTTAGGGCTTTCAGAGGAAAGTATGAACCGCTAAAAAAGGGTGTTTTGTCTGCAAAAGTAAGCGGATTGGTTAAAGAAATAAGGGTAGGTGAAGGAGATAAAGTTAAAAAAGGTCAGGTACTTGCGATAGTTGACCCTCAGGATATAAAAACCCAGTTAGAGGTCATAGATGCGGAAATAAAGGCCTTGAAGGAGAAACTAAATTCCTTGGAAACCCTCGTTAAAACTCAAAAGGCTATATACGAAAGGGATAAAAGGCTTTACAAGGTAGGCGGAATTTCAAAGGAAATATTGGATATATCTTACTCCAGGTATAAAGACGCTTTAGCAAAGTACGAAGAGGTAAAATCCAGACTTGAAGTTTTGTTGGAAAGAAAAAAGGATTTAAATCAAACTCTGTCAAAGTATGCCTATATAAGGGCTCCCTATGACAGTGTTGTAAGGAAAATTTTTGTAAGAGAGGGAGGATTCACTTCTCCCGGAAAGCCCATAATTGAGATAGAAGGGGAAGGTACTTACAGAATTTTGGCTTATATTCCTAACGAAGAAAGTGTAGGTAGTTTAGCAAAAGTAAAACTTGGCAATAGAGAATTTACGTTAGAGGTTGTAAGAGTGTTTCCTTCTTCTTATAAAAACCTTAAAGTCGTTGAGATAAAATCAGAAAAACTTCCCATTCCCACCGAGTCCGAGCTGATAGTAGAAATAGCAACAAAAAAATGTTCCGGATATATACTTCCCTTTGAAAGTCTTTTATTTCTCGAGTCAGGAACCTATGTGGTTATGGAGGATAAAACTCTTGTAAAAGTTAAACCGGAAGTCTTTGAAGGTGATAAGGTTTGCGTGAAAGGAAATGTTCCCGATGGGAAAAGGGTTCTCGTTGCCGGACAGTTTAGACTCAGAGAAATTGCCCTTCACAACTGGCCTGTGAGGATAAAATAAAACTTTGATGAATTTGGAAATCGAGTTATTCGGTATAAAGTTTAAAAATCCTGTATGGGTTGCAAGCGGAACATTTGGATACGGAGTTGAAGCCCAAGAAATTTACGATATATCGAAACTTGGAGCCGTAGTTACAAAGGGATTATCTTTAAAGCCGAGACTGGGAAACGATATACCCAGGATAGCTGAAACACCCTGCGGAATGTTAAATTCAATAGGACTTCAAAATCCCGGGGTTGAAACGTTCTTAAAAGATATATACCCAAAGATAAAAAATGTGGATACAAAGTTTATAGCCAACGTTTTCGGAGAAAGCGAAGAGGAATACATAGAAGTGTGCCTTGCTCTCGAGGATGCGGAAAAAATAGTTGCTTACGAACTGAACGTTTCCTGTCCTAACGTAAAAAAAGGTGGTATTGTTTTCGGTCATGACCCAGTGGTTCTGGGAAATCTGGTGGAGAGTATTAAAAAGAGAATAAAAAAACCACTTCTGGTTAAGCTATCTCCGAATGTTACCGATGTAACCGAATTTGCAAAGGTCTGTATAGAAAGCGGAGCTGACGGATTGGTTTTAATAAACACACTTTTAGGAATGAAGATAAATATAAGGAAGAAAAAACCCGATTTAGCTACCAAAACGGGAGGACTTTCAGGACCCGCTATTCTTCCAATAGCGGTAAGAATGATTTATCAAGTTTACGAGAAGTTCGGGAATGTAATACCCATTATCGGTGTAGGAGGAATTACAACTTGGGAAGATGCATTGGAACATGTAATGGCGGGTGCCAGTGCGGTTCAAATAGGTACCGCTAACTTCTACGACCCTCTATCTCCTTTAAAGGTGCTTCAAGGGATAGAGAAATTTATGAAAGAGGAAAATATAAAGGATTTCACACAGCTCATCGGTATTGCTCATAAAAATACTTGAATTTACAACACAGAATTATAGTTATGAAGGTACTTAGTGAAGGTGAAATACAAGAAAGATTAAAAGATTTGGAAGGATGGAACTACGAAGGAAACTTTATAGTAAAGGAAATAAACACTAAGAACTGGAAGACAACTATATTCGTTGTAAACGCGATTGCAGGTCTTGCCGAAGCAAGATGGCATCACCCTGATATGGAAGTTAGCTTTAAAAAACTTAGAGTAAAGCTTACCACCCATGAAGCTGGAGGTACAACTGAGAAAGATATAAACCTTGCTAAGGAAATAGATGAACTTGTCAGGGAAATTCTAAAACACTGATTAAAATAGAGACTGTATGCCTACAGTTCTTCTAATTTTGTGGGGGGTATTCTGGCTTTCTTTCGCTTTTGAAGTCAAGCTTCATACCAATTATCCTCTGAAGAAGAATAATTTTTTAAAAGTAATTAACGAAAAAAATTACAAACAGATAATAGAAATTCTCAGAGATATACCCGAGTTTAAAAGGGTCGATTATAAACTCGATGGAAATACTCTGCACGTCTATATAGAAAGATACCCTCTCATTAAAAAGATAGAAATTAATGGAAACGTATACTTTAGGGATAGAGACATAAAGAACATTCTGGGCATAGAGGAGGGAATGCCGCTTATAAGGGGGGATGAGAAAAACTTCGAGGAAATATTATTACAAGCGTACAGGAGGATAGGCTTTCTCGGGGCAAAAGTCCACGTGGATATAGATATAAACCAAAAGGGAAAAGCGTATATAAAGATAAAGCTCGAGGAAAACAATCTTTATTTCTTAGGGGATGTGGAATTTTTAGGAAGAGAGAAGTTAAGTAAAAAAGAGCTTATAAAGGCCTCGGGTTTAGTTATAGGAAGAGTTTTTAACATATCAAGAGTTGAAGATGCAGAAGAAAAGCTTGAGGAATACTATAGGAGAAAAGGCTTCTTTCAAAGCTTTGTATTCCTAAAAGAGGTAAAACGTAAGACCTTGAAAAGGAGATTTATGGAAGCTCTTTTTCCGGAAACGGAAGATTTTTTGGGCAAACTTTCCTTGGGAATTAAGAATTTAATAGACCATCCGTTGGCTACCCTAAAGGCAATCATAGGAGATGTAAAAGTAGGTGTTCCTGTATACGAGGTATTTGAAGGAGAAAAGTTTTATATAAAGTTTAAAGGAAACAGTTTTTTTTCGGAAAAAATTCTGTTTTCGCTTTTTGATTTCAAAAGTGTAGGACTTGATATATTTACTCTGGAAAAAGTAAAAGAGAAAATAGAAAAACTCTATAAGGAAAAGGGTTTTTTTGATGTAAGTGTAGATTACTTTTTTCACAAAAATATAGTTACATTCCAAATTAAAGAAGGAAACAGATATAAGGCTGTATTAATTTTAGAAGGTAAAAAATACACTTTCCCTTACGACATAGAAAAAATACGTAAACTTGCAGATGAAAAACTAAAAGAATTGAAGACTATAGGGTATATAAACGCTCGAGTAGAAATATTTGAAAATATAGATAAAGAGCAAAAAATTGTAAAAGTTTTTCCGAAATTTGAAAAAGGTTTCAGATATATTATTGCGGAAATAAAAATTGACGATCCATTATTTAAAGAACTGCAGCAAAGGTTAAACTACAAGCTTCCTTCAGCCCTCAGTTACAAATTTCTTGATGAGCTTTACAGGGAGATACACGGAAAGTTGAGGGAAAGGGGATACTTTGACGCTCAAGTTAACACAACTATAAAGATGGAAAAATCTGGGGATTTTCTCGTTTTTGTATACACAATAAAAATCAAAAGGGGAAAAAGGTATAGCTACGGAGAAACTATAGTTTACGGGGCAAATAAAACGAAGATAAAAGAAATCAAATATATGCTGGTTAAAACAGATAAGTTTTTGAAGAATGCGGAAGAAGAAAGTGTATGGAATTTAATGGAAAGCGGTATATTCAGAAGTGTAAGACTCGATAACTATATAGACAGGGAGAATAAAAAGGTTCACAGACTTATATCGGTTCAGGAAAACAAAAGGGGAGTTTTTGAACTATCTGTTGGATACAGTACTTTTGAAGGGATAAAAGTAGGTGTAGGACTTACACTGAGAAACCTGTTGGGTATTGGTTTGATAAACGATAACAGGTACACGAAAAGCCAAAAGTTTGAACTCTATTCATTTTCTTTGAAGGATAATTTCTTTTTTTCCCGTCACTACTTTACCGAATTAAGGCTTTTTAAAAGCTACGAAAATCATGAATTCTACGACCTATACTCTCAAGGAATTTCGTATACATTGGGATATCGTTTTAATCCAAAAAGCCTCGTGAGTCTATCCTTTACAAGCTTTAGGGCAAAAACCGAAGGAGAGGAAGAAATAGAAGGAAATTTCAAAAAACTAACCTTTACATATCTTGTAAGGGAAAGAATAAAGCTTTCTTTTTCAAAAACGTACGGTAAAAGGAATTATTCGAAGTTTGAAGTTTTAACGAGGCTGAAAAAATCCCTTTTTATGGATACAGGGGGAATAAGGTTAAAAACCTCTTACGGTTATGTGTCAAAAAACGCTCCCATATTTGAACGCTTCTTTTTAGGAGGCTACTTTAACATGAAAGGATATACGTATGAAAGCATAGGTGGACCTTTCGGTGGAAGACAGTTTCTCTATATAAGCCCGGAGATTTTTTTAATTTATAGAAAGAACATAGAGCTTATTTCCTTCCTTGAGCTTGGAAAAACAAGTAACAGATTTAGCGACCTTTATAAAAACATGAAAAAGAATATAGGATTTTCTTTAGGTTTTAGGACACCGGTAGGATTAATAAGGGGAGACGTTGCTTACCCGTTGGACGATACCAAAATAAAACCCAACAGGCTGAAGTTTTACATAACCGTAGACTTATACTTCTAAATGAAAAAGTCGAGGAGAACTATAAGGAAGAATATAACGCTTACCCACCCATTTATCGTAAAGAACGCCTTATTTATTTTGGATAAATCCCAGGGTTTTATCAGACTGTGTTCGTAAATCAGGAATGACGCTATCAAAATAAGTCCTATGAAGTATAACGCTCCCAGTTTTGGGTGAACAATTCCAAGAATAAGTAAAGTGAAAAAGGTTGAAAGATGAAATAGCTTTGCGATTTTCAATGCTCCTTCGATACCGTATTTTACCGGAATGGACTTTAAACCTACTTCTTTATCAAACTCGTAATCTTGTAGTGCGTACAGAACGTCAAACCCTGCAACCCAAAATCCCATTGCTATTCCGAGAAGCAAAGCTGTGAGGGAAACCCTTTCGTTTAAAGCTATGTCTACCGCTACGGGTATTAGGAAATAAACTGCTCCTAAAACCAGATGTGGATAGTATGTCAGTCTTTTAGCTTGAGGGTAAAACCAAAGTAAAAATAGAACTACCGGTGATAATAAAAAAGCCAGGAAATTCAACATAAAAGAGGCAAACATAAAAACGGCACTGCTTATAAGTATTAGTTTCTTGACTTCTTCTCTGCTTACTTCACCTTTCACAAGTGGCCATTCTTTTGTTCTCGGATTTAACCTGTCGTAAGGTTCATCTATAAGGCGATTAAACGCCATTCCAACCGTTCTTGCACTTACCAAAGCAATTACTATCCAGATTATTTTCCAAAACGAAGGAATCTTATCCACGAGAAGAATTACGCTGGCGAGGGCAAAGGGAAGGGCAAAAATTGTATGCTCAAACTTAACCAGCTCGGCATAGGACCTTATTTTTCTCATCACCTTAACTTTAGCATCGCAAGTGAAATTATTGCAAGCAGGATTGATACTATCCACATTCTAACCACTATCTTTGGCTCCGGGAGACCGTTTAACTCAAGGTGATGGTGAAAGGGAGCTCTTTTAAAGAGTCTCTTACCTTTAGTCCACCTAAAGTAAATAACTTGGAGAATTACGGTAATTGTTTCGAAAACGAAAACTCCCGCCGCTACGGCAAAAATAAACTCAGACTTTATAAGTAAAGCTACCGTTCCCAGCGATGCTCCTATACTGAGTGCTCCGACATCTCCCATAAACATCTGAGCAGGGAAAGAGTTAAACCATAAAAACCCTAATCCGGCACCAACTAAGGCAAAGCAGAATATAGTCAGCTCTCCGGCGTAAGGCACATATGGAACTCCCAGATATTGGGCTATTTTTGAATGTCCCACAACGTACGCAACCACTCCCAGAGCTGTGGCGGTTGTCATAGCAGGACCTATTGCAAGACCGTCAAGTCCATCCGTTAAATTTACTGCGTTTGCACTCCCAACTATTACGAAAACGGCAAAGGGAATATATAAAGCACCCAAATCCAAATAAAGTTCTTTAAAGAAGGGAAAATACAACCTTGTTTCTATTCCCGCCCAGTAGTAAATCAGAAATGAAATGAGGGTAGCAAATATCACTTGAGCTAAAAATTTGGATTTTATAGATATACCTTTTTTGTTTTTTAATTTAACGTAATCGTCCCATAATCCTATAAGGCCGAAGGAAACCAGAGAAATCAAAACTATCCAGGTGTACTTTATATCCCATCTCATCAAAAGTAAAGAGCTGAGAATCAGAGCTATCAGTATTACGATTCCTCCCATCGTGGGTGTATACTTCTTCACTTCGTGGGATTCCGGTGTGTACTCCCTCACATACCCACCGAATAAGCCTTGTATCTTTTTAAGTCTCTCTATAAAGGAAGGTGAAAGTACAAGCATTAGGGCAAAAGCAACAAGAGTAGCGGTAAAAGACCTAAAGGTTATGTACTTGAAGACATTCAGAACAAACAGGTATTCTTTTAAAAGTAAAGCGATATGATACACCATTTCAGTCGCACCTATTTCTGCTGAAGAGTCTATCTAAAATTATTGCGACAGCATTTCTTACGGAGAGATGATTCCAGTCTCCCGCACCGTAAATTGGTTCTAATATGTAGTCAAATGTATTCATCATATCCGGTGGAATACCGTATCCGGTTCCGAATACAATCAGCCAATCTCTATCCCTTTTTTCTATTTCACGACTCAGCCAGGAATGCTTAACCGTATTGGGATAAGTTCTCGCGTCCGTTCCGACTATTATAGGCCTTTTCCCTCTTTCCTTTTCGATATCTTCGATTACCTCGTCGAGTGTGTAAGCCAACCTAACTAACTGTACGATTTCGTACCTGGTGGGATTTGACTTTCTTCCCTCTTCGGATAACCAGTAATTTATCTGCCTTTTGATTACTATTCTCTGAGCGTCAATGGGTTGGACTATGTAAAACCTATTAATTTCATATGCTCTTGCCGGCCTCGCTATATCGTGCAAATCCATAGTAGTGAAAGAGGTAACTATTATCTTTCCCTCTTTATCCATTGCGGGATAGTGAAGAAGGGCGATAAATACATTTTCATTTATCATAGATAAGGAATTATAAACGCTTCCCCCTTTAAAATTAAAACTATGGTATCCCTACTTATAACACTTATTGCGTACCTTTTAGCTTTCATTCTATTTCTATTTAATAACTTTACAAAAAAGCAAACAAAGACAATTCCATACACGCTTCTTATAACTGGATTTATCTTTTACGTTTTTTCCCTTATCGAACGGTTTGTTCAGGTGAAAACCTTTCCCGTCGGAGATATTTACGGGATGCTTTCATTTATAGGAAATCTATCCGTTCTAATATTCGTAATCTTCTCAAGGAAGTATAACTTCTCTATATTCGGAACAATCATTTCTTTTATGGCTTTTCTGACTACAGTTCTTTTAATTCCTTCGAAGAAACTCGGGTTTTCTAATCCCTTGTACATACTTCACATATTTAGTGCCGGACTGGCTTATACCTTCTTGATATTTGCCGGTTTAACATCTTTTGCTAAACTCCTTGTAGAAAAAAAACTAAAGGAAAAGAGTTTAAAAATTCCCTTCGCACCGCTGAGAATACTCAAAAGTCTTGAAAAATTCTTTATAGTCGCAGGATTTGTAGGCTTGACTCTGACTTTAATATTCGGAAGTTTGTGGGCTAAAGACTTTTTGGGAACTCACTGGATTAACGACACTAAGCTGCTGACAACACTTCTCCTCTGGACTTACTATGCTTTTCTATCCCATATGTACGTACTAAAGATTTTTAAACCTTCTCATATATCCTTTCTTTCCATATCCGGAACGGCTTTAAGTCTTATAGCATTACTGTTTTTCAGGCATTCTTTTTAATATCTTCGAGTTTTCTCGCTGCGGCGAGAAGTGTGGCTTCGGCAACTATCTCTCCGTTTACCTTAGCCACTCCCTTCATCTTGGATAAAGCTTTTTTAAGGGAAATCACTTCTAACTCCAAAATTAACTGGTCTCCGGGATAAACAGGTCTTTTAAAACGTGCACCATCTATTCCTGCAAAAACTATAGCGTACTTCCCTATTTCGAGATTAAGAGATTTTATCATCAATATTCCGCCTACCTGAGCCATAGCTTCCAGTATGTAAACACCTGGAAATAGTGGAAATCCGGGAAAGTGTCCCTGAAATACGGGTTCGTTAACACTGACGTTTTTTAAACCTACAATCCTTTTTCCTTCTTCTATTTCCAGGATTTTGTCAACGAGAAGTATAGGATATCTATGGGGGAGAATATTCATTATTTCCTGAATATCCATGGTGATATTTTAACATGTTTTTATGGTACTTCCGCCCGTAATTCCTGCCATCTTTATAAAACGCTTAAACAGATTTGTCGGAGAAATATTTTTAGAGGGAAGAAAGCAAAGAGCTTTAATCAGAAATACGGGAAAGCTGGGGGAACTTCTAAAACCTTACAACACTGTTTTTGTAAGGAAAAAATCAAAGGGCAAATATTTATACGAAATTTTAATTGCTAGAACTGAAAAAGGATTGGTATGTATAGAATCCCATTATGCCGGAAAACTCTTTGAGGAATACGTTCGGGACAACTGGAAATTTTCCATTTTGAAAAGGGAAGTTAAAATTGGAAACCGTAGAATTGATTTCTTAATAGACGATAAACTCGTAGAGGTTAAATCCGTAAATTTAGTCAAGAACGGAGTTGCTATGTTCCCCGATGCACCTACAAAAAGAGGAAAAGAGCATATAGAGACTCTTATAAGGTTTTCCGACAAGTATAAACCCCTTCTGGTATTCGTAGTTCAGAGGGAAGATTTTGAGGAATTTAAGCCTAATTGTGAAACAGACCCCGATTTCTGTAAGGCTTTTTACAAGTATATAAATATGGGATTTGAAGTTATGGTTCTTAGGTGCAAAGTATACCTTGGAGAAATAAAAGTCATTGAGAAGCTTAATTTTTATGGAAAAACTTGACGGAAGAAGTATTCTTTAAATTAATGAATGACGTGAACTTTCTGGAAGACATGTTGTTTAAAAGTGTAATGAAAGAAATAGAGGAAAGATATGAGGATGTAATTGCCATTTACAAATACGATTTCGAGATTAGAGGATTGGCAGAGAAACTTATGAGACTGGCGAGAATCGTAGAGGAAGTATTTCAGGAAATCCCTAATCCCGAAAAAAAATTAGACCAGAGTATATACACAACCCTGTATAACATTTTGAAGGATATAAGTTCTATTCTTTATGACCTTTCAATCGCTACCAATGAGCAAATTAGCTACGTTCTACTGCAGGCCTATAGGAAACTTGACAATATTGATAGTCTTATAAGGAAACTTAAATGATGTTTAAGGATAGGGATGAGGCGGGAGAACTTCTGGCACAGGTTTTAGAAGGGATAATTGATGTTAAAAAGAATCCGATAGTTTTAGCCATACCGAGAGGTGGAATACCCGTTGCCTATAAGATAGCTGATTATTTTAGAATACCTATGGCTATAATAGTAGTAAGGAAGTTAGGACTGCCTTGGAATGAGGAGGCAGGTTTTGGAGCCATAGATCCGGACGGAACTCCTTATTACGATTCAAGTGTTCTCAACTATTTATCCGAAGAGGAGATTAAGGATGTAATAAAGAAGGAACTTAAAGAACTGAAGGAAAGGGAAAGGAAGTTTGCTCCTCGCGGATATCCGAACCTGGAAGGTAGACAGGTTATAATTGTGGACGACGGAGTAGCTACAGGGTTTACAGCTATTGCAGCTGCAGGGTATGCAAAGAGCAAAGGTGCTTCGGAAGTTATTGTAGCTGTGCCCGTATGTCCTTCGGATTCAAAAACGAGACTTGAAAATTATGTGGATAAATTTATCTGTTACTACCCTGTGAGTTCTCCGAATTTCGCCGTTGGAATGTTTTACCAGGATTTTCACCAGCTTTCCGACGAAGAAGCTATGGAGTACTTAAAAAAAGCGGAAGAGAAAGGCCTTTTAGAGCCTTAGGTTTTACTTTTTCGGTCTAAATGCCTTTATCTTATTAGGATCTGTATCTATGTATGCACCACCTATAAGGTCAATACAGTAAGGAATTGCCGGCATTACCGCA
>QNXQ01000143.1 GCA_003978875.1 Aquifex sp.
TAAGAGTTGTTGAGAAAAAGAAAAGTAAAAAAAGTGTAGAGGTTGATTTCAAAGATAAAAACGTATACCTCAGAGTTTTCGATAAAAAGGGAAATATTTTTGAAGAATTTAAGTCAAAAGAGACATTTTAGTAATTATTCCCTCAATTATTTTCCCCATATTTTTCTTTCATTAGTATAGTTATTGGTTAAAACTATAATTTCCTCCGGATATCCTAAAAGATTCCTTCATCTAATTTAAAAAACTAAAAATAAAAACTAAAAATAAAGAATGATTAAAGATAGAGATCCTCCCCACGGAGGGGGAGGAACAATCCAGATAATTACTGATAACTGTTGTCTTCCTTGTGAGGAACAATTCTCATTATTGCTTGGTCGGGATTTACCTGGTCTCCAGGTTTTGCAAATATCTTCTTGACTATTCCGTCTATCGGGGCGTGTACTTCGTTTTCCATCTTCATCGCTTCAACGGTAGCAACAGTTTGTCCCTGCTGAACGGGTTCTCCCTCTTTTACGAGTATTTTTACCACCTTTCCGGGCATAGGAGGAGTAACATCTCCTTCTTCAGTAGCTTTCGGAATACCTCCTTCTTCTTCCGCGGTTTGAACGGTTTGAGCTCCGCCTCCTTGAGGAATTGCTTCTTTGAAAGGCTTGAGCTGTATTTCTTCCAGTTTGTTGTTAATTCTCACGTAATACTTTCTGGGTTTTCCTGCTTCCGCATCTACGGATACACCTTCTATCTTTACTTTGAACTTTTCACCGTGGTAAGTGATTTCAAATTCTATAGGTGCAGCACCGGGTACCTCTCCGGGCTTGGTCTCCGCAACTTCGGGGAGTTCTGCATCCACGGGTTCCGGATGGAGTTCTCCCTTCTCTCTGAGTTCAAAGAACTCTTTGGCTTGCATCGGGAAGAGTATGTAAAGCAGGATTTCTTCATCCGAAGGTTCTCTTCCAAAAAGCTCTTGAAGCTCTTTCTTTGCCTTTTCCCACTCTTGAGGATCTGCGTAATCTGCAGCTCTTGTGGAGAAGTCTGGTTCTTTTCCTGGACCGAGAATCTTTTCCACAAGTTCCTTAGATAGAGGTCCCGGTGGCTTTCCGTACTTTCCTTCTACGTATTCTCTAACTTCCTTAGTGATTACTTTGTATCTTTCTCCTGTAATTACATTGAGAACCGCTTGAACACCTACTATTTGGGAAGAAGGTGTTAGGAGCGGTGGATATCCAAGGTCTTTCTCAACTCTTGGAACTTCTTCAAGAGCTTCTTCTATCTTATCGAGGGCATTAGCTTCCATAAGTTGTGCAACCATGTTGGATATCATTCCGCCGGGTATCTTGTGTATGAGAACTTTTGCGTTAACACCTGCATATTCGGTTTCGTACTTCTTATATTTCTTCTTAATCTTCTTAGCTATTTCCGCAGCTTCAGATACCTTTTGGAGGTCTAATCCTGTATCAAAGGGTGTTCCTTCAAGCGCCGCTATTATTGTCTCGGTTGCAGGGTGAGATGAACCGAATGCTAATGGGGATAGAACTGTATCTAGCATATCAACTCCTGCGAGAACCGCCATTATGTGGTTCATGGTAGCCATTCCGCTCATGTCGTGGTTGTGGAGAAGAACGGGAATTTTTCCTCCGGTAACTTCCTTTATTCCCTTGATTATTTGGTAGCATTCGAAGGGTTGCATTATTCCCGTTGCATCTTTGAAGGATATCCAATCGGGTTCAAGCTCTGCCAGTTCTTCCGCATATCTCATCCAGAGTTCATAGGTGTGGATGGGACTCCTTGTATAGGAAATTTCCGCGTGAACCTCTCCGCCGAACTCTTTTATAGCCTTTACCGCGGTTTCTATGTTTCTGTTGTCGTTCAAGGAGTCAAAAACTCTGAATACTGTAATTCCGTTCTCTATAGCCTTTTCAACGAATTTTTTAACGGTATAGTCACTTCTGGGTTTGTATCCTACTATGTTCTGTCCCCTGAAGAGCATCTGGAGTTTGGTATTGGGCATTACCTCTTTTATTCTTCTTAGTCTTTCCCAGGGATCTTCTTTGAGGTATCTCAGACAAACGTCGTAGGTTGCCCCTCCCCAAACCTCTACGGCATAAAATCCACATTTGTCAAGGGCTTCACATAAAGGTAAAAGGTCATCGGTTCTCACACGGGTTGCCAGCTTACACTGTTGTCCATCTCTCGGAGTAAGGTCGGTAATTAAAATCTTCTTTTTAAAACCTTTATTTTTTACTTCCTTAAGTTTTTCCCTAATCTCCTCTATAACTTCCGGATTTACCACCATTTAAAACACCTCCTGAGGTATGTTTTATTTTACATATAAAACATCGTTTTACAACCCGTGATATGCAGCTATTGCTGCCGAAATAAATGCAACGAAATCTTCTTTATCCTTGTGTTCGGAGTATTCAAATACTTCGGGATGTTCTTCCAGGTACTTGGTGGTAAACTTACCACTTCTGAAGTCCTTATCCTTCATTATGTTTATGAGTAGAGGAATTGTGGTTTTTACTCCGGTAATTTCATAAGTTTCCAGTGCAGCTCTCATTCTATCCACAGCCTCTTCCCATGTAGGTGCCCAGGTAATAAGTTTTGCAATCATAGAGTCGTAGTAGGGAGTAACTTCAAATCCTCTTGCTGCAGCGTGTTCTACCCTTATTCCGAAACCTCCAGGAACGTAGTATCTTTCTATTACTCCGGTAGAAGGTACGAAGTTGTTTTTGGGATCTTCGGCATTTATACGGCATTCTATAGCAAATCCGTTAAATTTCACGTCCTCCTGTTTTATGGTTAAAGGTTCACCTGCAGCTATCTTTATCTGCCACTTCACTATATCTATTCCCGTAATCATTTCGGTAACTGGGTGTTCAACTTGGATACGGGTATTCATCTCAATGAAATAGAGGTTTCCTTCCTGGTCCGCTATAAACTCCATAGTTCCTGCGTTGTAATATCCAATTTCCTTTGCAGCTTTTGCCACTATGTTGCCGTAATATTCTCTTTTTTCGGGAGTGAGTATAAGAGAAGGTGCTATTTCTACGAGCTTTTGATTTCTCCTTTGTATAGAACAGTCTCTTTCTCCCAAGTGAATGACATTTCCGTGTTTGTCTCCGAGAACCTGATACTCTATATGTTTTGGATTTTCTATGTACTTTTCAAGGAGTAAGTCTCCGCATCCGAACGCCTTCTCTGCCTCTCTTGAAGCCTGGTCGTAGTTCTTAACGAGTTCTTCTTCGTTTCTACATATTCTTATACCTCTTCCTCCTCCTCCTGCTGTAGCCTTGAGAAGAACAGGGTAGCCTATCTCTTTAGCAAGGGCTTTTGCTTCTTCAACGCTCTTTAAAACTCCGTCGGAACCTGGAACTACGGGAACACCTGCTTTTTTCATAACTTCCTTCGAGCGGGCTTTGTCTCCCATAAGCTCTATTACTTTCCAGTGTGGACCTATAAAGGTTATTCCTGCTTCTTCACACATTTTTGCAAACTCTGCATTTTCCGCTAAGAATCCGTATCCCGGGTGTATAGCATCCGCTCCCACTTCAAGAGCTAAGTCTATAATCCTTTGCTTGTTGAGATAAGTATCTAATGGGTCCACTCCTATCATGTAAGCTTCATCAGCAAGCTTTACATGCCTTGCGGTGCTTTCCACTTCGTTATAAATTGCAACCGTAGGTATCCCTAACTCTTTACAAGCTCTTATAATTCTTACCGCTATTTCCCCTCTGTTAGCCACTAAAACTTTATTGAACATCATCAAACCTCCTTAGAGTATTTTTCAAAATTTCGTTTAAGTTAACTTTTATTTTGTCAATTACTTCAAAATCATCTTTCCAGTTCTGAACTATCCACTTTTTACCTTTCTCGGCAATCATTACTTTTTTTGGTTTTGTAAAAATCCATATTACTTTTTCAACCCCTGCGTCTATTAGCTCCTGAGTCTTTTCAAATGCGTAATTCTCTACAGACGCATAGTCTTTTAAATCAGCTTTTGTATCTATTTCTATGGTTACTTTCGGAGGTGTTTTAGTATACCCTCCGCTAAATTTAAACTTTTCTTTTTCAAATATAGCAATATCTAAGAGCCTGAAGCTATCTTCTGAGGTGTAAAATCCGAGTTCTCCCGTTGCAACAATGTATTTACCAAGGTCTATTTCTTTGCCTATGAGAAAGGAAATTATAAATACTAAGAATGCGTGTAAATCACTGCTACCCATTATTGCCTCCGGAGAAAGTTCTCCCTTTAAGACTTTTTCGTAATTTCGGTAATATATGGGTTTTCCCTTTACTTTTTCGTATATGAGGGTATTAAGTAGTTGTTTTTTAGATTCTTTTAGGGAGGTCATTTGTAGTCCTCCAAACTTATATAATTCCTAACAGCTGATATAAAAAATTTAAATGCTTCTGGTTCTAATAATGCTGCTGTTGGAAATCCTCTTCCTCCCCAATTCCAATCACCTACTAACCTATCTACCTTTATTCCACCTGTTAGATACACGAACATATGAAGCCTTTCCCTATTCTCTAAATCTCTTGGTAGTGGAAATTTATTTTTAGTAAAATTCACTTTAGTCGCATCTTCATCAGCATATATGGCAATCAATTGAAGCATAATAGGAGTCCACGTTTCATAACTGTATCCCCATATGTTTGTCAGTTTATATAAGGAAATGTTATTTTTTACCGAAGGTTTTAAATCTACTACCAGCATATACTCCTCATCGGGTGGAAAATTATACATTTTTATACTTTCGTTTATTAAATCCGTCTCAGGAATATGCCAACCAGTACTTCCCCCAGCAGGGTTAATAATATTTCTCTTCTTAAGAATGTTATAAATTAAATTGTAACCTGCAAGTTTTACATTATCGTTAACAAGTATTGCATTTCCATTTTTAATCTCATAAATATAAAACCCCATTTCTCACTCCTCCCTCTTTAAAATTTCACTAATATTTAACCTTATTCCCTCCATCACCTCAAAATCATCTTTCCAGTCCTGAACTATCCATTTTTTTTCTTTTTCGGCAATCATTACCTTCTTAGTTTTGGTAAAAATCCATATTACTTTTTCTACACCTGCATCTAATAAATCCTGTGTTTTTTCATGGGCGTATTCTTCAATGCCTACATATCTTGAAAGGTCTGCCTTGGTATCCACTTCTATAACTACCTTGGGAGCTACAGGAATAAATTTGTCTTGCATGAGATAGGGTTTTACTTTCTCCTTTTCAAAAATAACTATATCCAAGTTTCTCCAAGAGCCTTTTTTGTAAGTAAATCCGAGTTCATTTGAAAGAAGTATAAATTTTTCCTCGTCAAGCTTGTTTAGCAAGAATTTAATCAAGAGTATTATTAAATAAGCCTGAATCCCGCTACTTCCCATTACAGCCTCCGGAGGTAATTCACCCTTTAGAACTCTTTTGTAGTCCCTGTAGTATATGGGCTTTCCGTTTACCTTTTCGTATGTTAGTATCTTCAGTAGTCTTCTCTTTTCTTCCTTTGAGAGTTTTCTTGCGGTAGTTACCAAAGTCTATACCCCCTTTCTTTAAAAAGTTGTGGTATTCTAAATTTAATATTCGCCAAAACCTCAATATCTTCATCTATGTCTTGGGTAATCCATTTCCTTCCTTGCTCCGCTATTAATATCTTTTTAGGTTTCGTTACAATCCAAATAACTTTTTTTACACCCGCATTAAGGAGTTCTTGTGTCTTTTCATACATGTAAGCTTCAAAACTTTCGTATTTTGATAAATCCGCTTTTGTGTCCACTTCTATTACAACTTCGGGAACTACCGCTGTGTATTTAGGCTGGATTGATTTTAAATTTTCTCTCTTGAATATAGCTATATCAAGAGACCTTACACTACCCTTTGAAGGCTTAAACCCTATCTCGTTAAAGAGTATCTCATACTTATTCATGTTTAGATTTTTAAGTAGGAACTCTACAATCAGTCGTATTATTAAGGATTGTAGTTCACTACTTCCCATAACGGCCTCCGGAGGTAGTTCACCCTTCAGAACCTTTCTGTAATCCCTGTAGTATATGGGTTTCCCGTTTACCTTCTCATAGGTGAGAATTTTGAGCAGTTTTCTCTTTTCTTCTTTAGAAAGTTTTTTCTTTCTAACTGTTTTAACCATTTTTAAGCTCCAATTTAAGAAAAATTAAGGAATAAAGTAAAAACATCGAAGAGAAACAAAAAGCTTACATCCTACAGAATTTCAACTTTATACTCTATAGGAGCTATCTGATTCACCATGTAAGCTATTGAACAGGTGCCCGGATTGTAAATTACTTTGTCAAGAGCTTTTTTTACATCATCCTCAGTTACATCTCCTTTTACTTTTACAAATAGATATATCTTTGTAAAAACCTTAGGATACCTGTCCGTAATTCTTTCCGCATCCGTTTCTATCTCTATGTCTTCTACGTGTTTCCCTTCCTTGTGAAGAGCTTCATAGAGGTGTATTCCCACACATCCGGCTACAGAATGGAATAAGAGTTCCGGAGGTCTTATTCCTCTTCCTTTACCTCCAACGTAATCTGCAGCATCAATAGGAACTTCCCTTCCTGCAGGTCCTATCCCTATAAAGTGAAAGTCTTCCTTTTGCTTAACTTTTACCTTCATTAAAACACCTCCTTTAAATTTCTATTCCCTCTTCTTTTAAAAGCTTTTCCAAGTTTAATTTCACACCTTCTAAAACTTCAACATCACTAACCCAATCCTTAGTTATCCAATCTTTTTGCCTCTGGGCAATAAGAACTTTTTTAACTTTTGTTATATACCAGATTACTTTCTCAATTCCCGAATCTAATAAATCTTTTGTTTTTTCGTACATATATTCCTCAAAATTTTTATATCTAGATAGGTCCGCCTTTGTATCTATTTCAATAACCACTATAGGTGTTTTCTTAGTATACTTATCCTGAGGTTTTAATAAATCTTTCTTCTTGTATACCGCAATGTCCAAACTCCTGAAACTTTTAGGAGCATAAATAAATCCGAGTTCATTGGTTAAGATTATGTAATCATCGGGTAAAGTTTTAAATAAATACTTTAGTATTATCGCAATTATAACCGCCTGAAGTTCACTACTACCCATAACGGCCTCCGGAGGTAGTTCACCCTTCAGAACCTTTTTGTAATCCCTGTAGTATATGGGCTTTCCGTTTACTTTTTCGTAGGTGAGAAGGTTCAGCAGTCTTCTTCTTTCTTCAGAAGAAAGTGCACTCTTTTCCTTTACTTTCATACCCATAATTTAATTCTCGGAAAAGAAAAAATTTTTAAAAGAAAAAAGGAAATTACTCTATTCTACTTGCTATTTCTTGGGCAAATTCCATCGTTCCTACTTCTTTGGCTTCTATTCCTTGTTTTCTGAATCCGTTTGCGATGTCAGGTGTGCCTATTCTGGCATCCAAGGTTTTCTTGACGGCATCGTAAATCTTTTCAGCTGCTTCTTTCCATCCCAGATATTCGAGCATCATTGCACCAGAAAGGGTGAGGGATAAAGGATTAGCTATACCTTTACCTGCTATATCCCAAGCCGTTCCGTGTGTGCTTTCAAAGAGAGCATATCCGTCTCCTATGTTTCCGCTCGGAACAAAGCCGGGTCCTCCGATAAGTGCCGCAGCAAGGTCAGAAACGTAGTCTCCGTTTAAGTTTTGTGCAATTATAACATCGTAAGCTTCAGGCTTCAGAACCAACTGCATAAGCATTTGGTCGGTGATGACCTTTACAAGTTTTACCTGTCCGTCCTGTGGCTCAGCTTCCGGGTCTGTAATTACTCTTCCTTTAAATTCAGGCTCTTCTGCTACTTCAAAAGCCCAATTGATGAAAGCACCTTCGGTTGCTTTCATGATGTTTCCTTTTCCTATCACGGCAACGACTTTTCTATTGTTCTCAAGGGCATATCTGAGAGCTTTCCTTACGTGCCTTTTGGTTTTGAATTCACTCATAGGCTTTACCGTAATTCCCACGTCTTCAGGAAAACCTTCTTCCTTTGCACCCATTTCCTTTATCAGGAATTCCCTAGCTTTTTTAGCTTCTTCACTGCCGGAGAAAAATTCAATTCCCGCGTAAACGTCATCGGTATTTTCCCTGAAAACTACAACGTTAACCCTCTCGGGATTGGGTATCGGAGTAGGTTGTCCCATCCAGTAAACAGGTCTGACCGCGGAGTAGTAGTCAAAAGCACGTCTTAGTGCCGAGTTTATAGAACGAACACCTTTTCCTACAGGAGTTCCGAGGGGTCCCTTTATACCCACTATGGATTCCTTCAAAACATCGAGAGTCTCCTGCGGAAGTCTTTCTCCGGTTTTTTCTTCCGCTTTATCTCCCGCTAAAAGCTCTACCCAGTAAATCCTCCTTGAACCGTTATAGGTCTTTTCAACAGCAGTATTTACGATAAGTAGCATAGCTTGAGTTATTTCCGGTCCTATACCGTCACCTTCTATGAAGGGGATAATCGGATTTTCGGGAACTTCCAAAGTTTTATCTTCCTTTAGCTTTATAAATTTACCTTCTTGAGGAATTTGAGCTTTTCCTTCCCAATAAAATACATTCTCAAACACTGTTTTATTCATCTCCTACCTCCGCCGGGTATCTGGTAATTTTAAACATACTGAATTATTCTGTCAAGAATTTTAAAACAACTTTTTAAAATTGTTCTAAATTTAAAAACGCCCATACTTGACTTAAAATCAATCCTTATGAAAACCTTAGAAAAGGCTTTCATGGTACTTGAATACCTCATGGAAACGGGGGAGGCTGGAGTTACTGAAATAAGCCAACATCTTAAATTAAGTAAAAACAACGTCTTTAGAGCGTTAATCACCTTTGAAGAACACGGTCTTGTTGAAAAGGACGAAGAAACGGAAAAGTACAAACTCGCTGTGAACGCGGTGAGACTTGGTTACGGTTATACCCAGAAAAATCCATTTATAAAACTTTCAGAACCTGTTTTGAAGAATCTCAGATTTCAACTAAACGAAACCGTTAATCTTGCAGTTCTCGATGACAGAAAAGAGTACATAGTATACGTTGCGGAGGAAGAAACCATAAAACCTGTTAAGGTAAAATCAAGGCTCGGAAAGAGGTTCACCCTTGACTCTTCTACGGCTTCGGCTAAAGCCTTGAGAAAAGCTGTTTTGGGAGATGAAGGGTTTGTTTTCGATTACGAATACAGCACGGAAAGTGAACTGGCAGGCGGAGCATGCATAGTAAGGGATTATATGGGGAAACCTATAGGAGCTATAGAGGTTCTGGCTCCTATATACAGACTTCCTTTGGATAAGATAGAAAAAGAACTAAAGCCGCTACTTAAAGAAGTAGCCCTTGAACTCTCGTTAAAATTAGGTTATTGGGATTGAGCCAGGCTATGCTCGGAATAAAATTTTCTCTATCCCTTATAGGTATCATTACCTTTCTAATAATCTTTGCGGATTTCTTTGCACCTTATCCTTACGATCTTCAAAACAGAGAAGCTCCTTTTCATCCTCCTACGAGAATTCATTTTATTAAAGATGGAAAGCTCACATTTCCTTATGTAAACAAATACGAGCTTACCGATCCGCTTTTTAAGGTTTACAGGGAAAACAAAAATATATCCTGCAGGTTAAAGTTTTTTACCCGTACACCCTACGGCTTTAAATTCGTAAGTGTAGACGAACCTTGCAAACTTTACATATTGGGAGCTGACAAACTGGGAAGGGATGTTCTTTCGAGGCTTCTTTACGGTGGAAGGTATTCTCTCGGCGTGGCTATAATAGGTACGCTCACAACCTTTCTTATAGGAGCCATTATCGGAGGAATCTCGGGATACTTCGGTGGATGGGTTGACACGTTTATTATGAGACTGGTTGAAGTACTGATGTCCATCCCAGCCTTTTATCTTCTCCTTTCTTTGAGGGCTGTATTTCCCTTGGAACTTTCCAGCGGGCAGATTTTTCTGATAATAGTTTTCATTCTTTCCTTTCTCGGATGGGCGTCTCTTGCGAGAGTTGTAAGGGGTATGGTTCTATCAATCAGAGAAAAGGAATTTGTATTAGCTGCAAAAACTTACGGGGCTTCTACTCTTAGAATTCTTTTTAAACACATTCTTCCCAATACTTATTTTTATCTTATAGTTTCCGCAACTATGTCAATTCCAGCATTCATATTAGGAGAAGCTTCTCTTTCTCTTTTGGGATTGGGAATACAAGAGCCAGAACCCAGTTGGGGTAATATGCTATCGGATGTAAGAAATGTCAATATATTAGCCTCATACCCTTGGCTGGTTGCTCCGGGTGTTGCAATATTCCTTACTATTCTCGCATTCAATATTTTAGGAGACAGCCTTCTCAAAAAACAAAGGTATGAGAGTCAAGGTAAATAAAACAGGAAAAATTTTTATAGGAGTAACAATCCTCCTGGGAGTTGCTGCGGTAAATACTGGAAATAATCTCCTCTACCTGATAGTCTCTTCCCTTTTATCGGGAATGCTTATAGCGGGGTTTATATCTCTTAAAAATTTAAGAAATCTTAGGTTAACACTTAATTTTCCTTATGAAGTTTACGCTTCAATTCCCATAAAAGGTAAAGTCGGCATAAAAAAGGAAGATAATTATTACTCTTTTTTAATAAGTATCGACAATGGTTTTTCAAAGGTACTTTTTCCTTACGTTGATAAGGAATTTCGCTTCAAGGAACTATCGTTTATCTTCCCAGATAGGGGATATTATGAAAAGGTAAAACTAAAAATAAGCTCCGATTTTCCCTTAGGAATGTTTACAAGATTCTTTGAAACCGAAATAAAAGTAAACTTAATAGTTTTTCCCAAACCCATTAGAACTGATTTGAAGGAATTTATATCTGAAGAGGAAAGGGGTGAATCAAAATCTTTCTTTCAGGTAAAGGGTTATGAGGATATAAAAGATATAAGGGATTATAAAAATGAACCGATGAAACTCATTCACTGGAAACTTTCTGCCAAAAGTGAAAGTTTGAAAGTAAAAGAAATGGTCAGAAATGAAAATCGTTCCGTAATTCTTTCCCTGAATTCAGTAGATGGAGATTTGGAAACAAAGCTTTCAAAACTCACTTACCTTATAAACGAACTAATAGACAGAGGCTTTTCAGTAGCTTTAAAACTGGACAATACTTTTATACCACCTTCCTTCGGACAAAAACACAAACTCAAACTTCTGAAGGAATTAGCTGTTTATGGAAAGAATTCATAGGATTTTTTATTTATTTTTATTCTCTTTCTTTTTCTGTCTTTATCTCTTCATACTTTTTCCACAACCCTTCTTTTAATTCCTCTAATCCCTCTCCGGTTAACGCGGAAATTGCGAAAAACTCGTATCCTTTTTCTTTAAAGTAGTTCTTTAATTCTTCAATTAATCCCTTATCACTCAAAGCATCTATCTTATTGGCAACGACAATCTGCGGTTTTTTAACAAGTTCCTGGCTATAAAGAGCAAGTTCTTTATTTATAGCTTCAAAGGCATGTATAGGGTCTCTTTCCCTGAAATCGGAAACGTCTATTATATGGGCTAAAAATTTAGTTCTCTCTATGTGCCTTAAAAATTCATAGCCTAAGCCTGCACCTTTGTGGGCATCTTCTATCAGTCCGGGGATATCGGCTATTATCAGTCTTCTGTCCCAATCAAGCTCCATAACTCCCAAATTTGGACTCAATGTGGTAAAGGGATAGTCCGCTATTTTTGGATTTGCTCTGGTTAATCTGGCAAGAAGTGTAGATTTTCCTGCATTAGGAAAACCTATTAAGCCTACATCGGCTATAAGTTTGAGTTCTAAAATTATCCATCTCTCTTCGCCCGGCTCACCCTTTTCCGCATAAGTAGGTGCTTGATTAGTAGGAGTTGCAAATCTGGCATTTCCTCTTCCTCCCTTTCCGCCTCTTGCCACTATACACGTTTGTCCATCTTTAACGAGGTCGCAGATAATTTCTCCCGTCTGGGCATCTTTTACTACGGTTCCAACGGGAACATAAATAATAAGGTCTTCTCCTTTCTTACCGTGCATTTTCTTCCCTTTGCCGGGTTCACCGTCTTCAGCTATAAAGTGTTTTTTGTATTTAAAGTCAAGAAGTGTATGCTTTGAAGATGTAGCTACCAAGATAACATTTCCACCTCTCCCACCGTCTCCGCCTGCAGGTCCTCCCTTCGGTCTATACTTTTCCCTCAGGAATGCAACCGCTCCGTCTCCTCCTTTTCCTGCACGCACGTAGATTTTTACCCGGTCTATAAACTTTTCCATACCAGAGAATTAAATATATCTCTTCCTAGTCTCTGAGAAAGTCTTGAATTTCAATAGCTTAAGGTATGTGTTATCCACAATTTATCCACATTTTGTCCACAATTTATCCACATTATTCACATGTTTTATCCACACAATTTCACAAACGGTTGAAAATCAAGGGTTAAACAATTATCCACGTATGGCTACATAAATTATTTATAGCTCTGCATTTTTCCGACAGAATGTGGATAACCATCTCTGTAGATGTGGATAGTTTATAAGTCATTTATAAATCTGAACATTTTTTACGGATAAAAATTCCGGGATATAAAGCACTTATGAAGCAAATGTGGATAATGTGGATAAGTTTCGTAAATACTTCATAGTTCTGTACTTTTGTACTAACGAAAAATCACGCTTTATAAAACACTTACGATAACAATGTGGATAAAATGTGGATAAAATTTCTGCAAATGCCTGGAAATCAAAAAGTTTTATTTTTGTCCACAGGATTTTTGGAGCCTTATTATTTTTCTTTTAGATACAAAATAATATTTATGGAAATAAATAGAGAAGAAATAGAAAAGAAGATTAGGGAGATTGTGGAACCAATTATCAGAGGAATGGGGTTTAAACTTTTTGACGTTGAGTTTAAACCTGAAGGTAGAGGATGGGTTCTGAGAATTATAGCTGATAAAGAAGGTGGAATTACTATAAAGGATTGTGAGACTATAAGCAAGAAAATAAGTGCACTCTTAGATGTTGAAGATATTATTCCGTTTTCTTACCTCCTTGAAATAACCTCACCGGGTCTTACAAGACCTCTTACTAAGGTAGAGCATTACGATTTTTTCAAAGGGAGACTGGTTAAGTTGATTCTTAAGGAGCCTATAGAGGGAAAGAGGGAAGTTGTAGGACTTATAGAAGATGTGAGAAACGGTATAATAGATATTCGCGATAAGGAAAAGGGTGATATCCTACATATTCCCTTTTCCGCTATAGCCAAAGGAAGACTGGAGATAGAGGGATGGTAAAAGGTGCAATACAGAAACTCATAGAACAGGTTGCAAAAGAGCACGATTTGCCGGAAAGAATAGTAGAAAGAGCATTAAAAAATGCTATAGCTATTGCTATAAAAAAGGACAAGAAGATTAGAGATGAGCTGGAAGTGGATTTTACGGATGAAGGGATAAAGGTTTATGTAATAAGAAGAAAAGGGAATAAAAAAATAAAATTTCCTCTCGATATTTCTCCCGAGGATGTAAATAGAATAGCAGCTTATGCTGCGAAAGAAGAATTTTTAAGGGAGATTGAAAAAGCCGAACAAGAAAGGGGATTTCTGGAATTTAAAGAACTTGAAGGAGAAGTAGTCTACGGAATAGTGAGAAAGGTTTTAGAAAACGGTGATGTGATAGTAGACTTGGGAAGAATAGACTCAATTCTTCCAAAAAAGGAACAATTACCCGGTGAGCAATACAAAACAGGGGATAAAGTCAAAGCTCTACTGCTTGAAGTCAGAAAGGTAAGGGGAGAGCCACTCTTGATTCTTTCGAGAACTCATCCAAACTTCCTCAGAAAACTCATAGAACACGAAGTACCCGAGATTCAAGAGGGGCTTATAGAGATAAAAAATGTAGCCAGAATTCCGGGAGAAAGAGCCAAAGTTGCCGTAGATTCAAAGGAAATGAAGATGGATCCTGTGGGTATAGTTGTTGGGCTAAAGGGAATGAGAATACAAAGAGTTTCCGAGGAACTTGGCGGAGAAAAAATAGATGTGATAAGGTGGAGCGATGATATAGCGGAACTTATAAGGAGGGCTTTAGCTCCTTCACATCCACAGAAGATAAAGCTTTTTACCTATGAAAAGAGAGCAGAAGTCGCTGTACCAGAAGACGAGCTTTCACTTGCCATAGGAAAAAGAGGTATAAACGTAAAGCTTGCATCGAAACTTACGGGATGGCACATAGATGTTCTTTCTACAAAGGATTTTGAAAAACTTGAGGAATTGAGACAGAAACAAAATGAGCAACAAGATTCTGAGGCTTAATGTAGAAAAATTAGTTTACGGCGGTTACGGTTTTTCGAAAATTAACGGGAAAGCTGTATTTGTAAGATATGCAGCACCTAAAGAACTTGTGGATGCTGAAATTATAAAGGAAAAGAAAGACTTTTCCGAAGCGGTAGTAAGGAATATAGTTCTTTCATCTCCTTCGAGGCGTGAAGCTCCCTGTCCTTATTACGGAATTTGCGGTGGATGTCAAATTCAGCATATAACCTATGAAGAACAACTGAATGCAAAAAGGGAAATACTTTTGGAAAGTTTACAGAGAATAGGTAAACTCAAGGAAATTGATTATCGGGGAGAAATTCCCTCCAAAAAGGAATTTAACTATAGGGTAAGAGTTCAGTTCAAAATTCAGGACGGAAAAATAGGCTTTTTCAGATGGGATAAAAGGGAAGTAGTTGATATAGAGGAGTGTCTTTTAGCCCATGAAAAGGTAAACTATCTTATTCCCAATTTAAGAGAAATTATGAAGGCTATAAATGACCTTCAGGAGATTCACGTTCATTATTCTCCTACCAGAGATGAGGCTATTCTAAAATTCGTGAGTATAACCCATACCGATGAAGGACTCATTCAAAGTCTTCTGGAAAACGTTTTACCGAAATGGGTTGTAGGTATAGGAAACTACGGAAAACTGGGAAATACTTTGGTGAAAAGGTATAAGGTAGGTAGAGAACATATATTCATGGACGTAGGAAAATGGAAGTTTAGGGTAAGTAACGATAGCTTTTTTCAAGTAAATTACACGCTTTGGAAGGAATTTGTTAACGAAGTTATCGATTTAGCGGAAGGTTATAAAAAGGGAGTGGATTTACATAGCGGGGTTGGATTCTTTACCATACCATTATCGGAAAAAGGGAATTTCATCGAAGGAGCTGATGCTAATCCTTCCGCCATTAAGGATGCTGAATATAACGCAAAGCTAAACAACAGGGAAAATGTAATATTTACAGAAGCTACTGCTTATAAGTATTTGAAGAGGAGAATAGGTGAGATTATAGACCTTGTGGTTGTAGACCCTCCGAGAAGCGGTTTACTTAAAGAGGAGGTAGACCTTTTACTTAAAAACAAACCTGAAAAGGTCGTGTATATTTCTTGCAATCCTTCTACATTTGCACGGGATGTAAGAATGCTCGTGAAGGGAGGATATAAGCTCTCATTCGTAAAATTAATCGACAATTTCCCTCAAACTTATCATATAGAGAGTATAGCCTTGCTGAAACTGTCGGAGTGATTACTTTATATTGAACTCTATTAATCCCTTTTGTGCATTCAAAGGTCTTATAACTATCTTATCGTTGGACATAAATTGAACAAATCCTTCTATTAAACCTGCTAGGAATAACACAACGGGGGAATTTGTGTTTACTTCTTCCCTCATAGCTTCGGTAAAAACATCGTTCTTCACGGTTATTTTATCTCCGGACAGAATTATATCTTCTGCAAATCCGAGTTCCTTCATAATATGTATAGTTCTCTTTATTGCGGTTTCTTTGTCAAGTACTTCGGGGAGTTTTCCTATTAAGGTTTCGAGAAGTTTGGGACCGCTGTGTTTTCCCGCCTCCCTTAAAACCGCCCCAGCTCCCTTTTCACCGATTAAACTTTTCACTCCCTCAATAGTGTCAACTAAGGCTATAAGTAAGATGTCTGCATCAACCATTAAGTTTACTTATATCCGATATTATGTAGGATATTCCATAAGAATTTTTTAAAATCTTAAAAGTTTCGATTATACATTTTTCAAAGGAACGCTCGAGGCTTTTTATAAAGTAATAAACCTCCTTTTTGGGTATATAAGCTAACCCCTCCCATTTATTCTCCCTGATTAATAAAGAAGGAATATCGAAAACGGAAAGCTTTTTTAATTTTTCTTCTACTAATTTTTTCCCTGCGTCAATTATAAGAATATCATCTCCCTTTAATTTTCTTAAACCTTTATAAACTCCAAAATTTAACGTTCCTTTTGTATTGTTTATGAAACATATCTCGGGAAACTTTTTAAAAACTTCCAGAAAACCTTCAGTTATGGATGCGTATAGGTTATCTATACCTAGTTTTCTCCGTATAAATTCATAATTTAGTTCCATCAAATTTAGCACTTTATCCTTTTCACTTTCTAAATCTGTATAGAATACCAGTAGGACTTTCATTATGAATAATTTTAAATGAAGAAGAAATTAAACTTTGAGGAGTATACTTCGCAATTTTTCTGTTTCTTGTTCATTAGAATGCTCTACAAGGAGGCCCCTATCATGAATTTGTTTATCTACCCTGGAGGGTTGTAGATTGTTGATTATGTAGTCCATTGCTTTGTAAGCTTTGGAAGGGTCTCCGCATGTGTAAACGTCCACGGTTGCTATGCCGTGTTCGGGCCAAGTATGGATAGATATGTGGGATTCCGCTAAAAGAACTACTCCGGTTGCTCCATGGGGTTGGAACTGATAATAATGAGAGGATATTTTGGTGAGGTTAGCGTACTTTACAGCTCCTTCAAGGAGCTCTCTGATATCTTCAACACGGTCAATCTTATCGGCATCTACACCGTAAAGGTCCGCTAAGATATGCAGTCCGAGGGTCTTTGCCATTTCATATCCTCCCTTGAGAAATTTTCAAAAAGTTTGGCAAAGATTACATATCGCATTATCGCCTCCTTAGGCAAAATAACAGTATAATACAATTTTGTGAAAAAAAAAGCCTGAATTATTTAAGACCAACCCAATCTATAGTAAAAAATGCAATATTTAATATCCTCGGTGATATCTCCGATTTGGTATTTGTGGACTTATTTGCCGGAACTGGACAAATAGGTTTAGAAGCGGAGAGAAAAGGTGCAAGGGTAATTTTCGTTGAAAAAAACAGGAAATTAGCCTTTCAAATTAAAAGAAAAACTGAGAAAGGTAAAGTTATAACCGGGGATGTGTTGAATTTTCTTAAAAAGTGGAAGGATAAATCCCACATAATTTTTGCCGATCCTCCTTACATTTACGATAAGTACGAAGAGCTTATAGAACTTGCTTTAAGTAGGTTGGAAAAAGGAGGAGTTTTTATTCTTGAACACGACAAGTGGAAAAGTTTTAATGCCCCCGAAGAAAGGAAATATGGTGATACAGTATTATCAATATGGGTAAAAGAGTAGTTTATCCCGGAACTTTTGACCCACCCCATTACGGGCACTTAGATATAGTTAAGAGAAGTGCTAGAATTTTATGAGGTCATAGTTGCTGTAGCTAAAAAACCGAGAAAGTATCTCCTTTTCGATATACACGAAAGGGTTGAGATGTTCCAAAAAATGACTGAGGAAATTCCTAACGTAAAGGTCAAAAGTTTTGACGGCTTGCTTGTCGACTTTATGAAGAAGGAAGGTATAAATGTGATTGTAAGAGGAGTCAGATTATTTACCGACTTTGAATACGAGCTCCAAATAGCCCTTACCAATTATAAGTTGGCGGGTGTTGAAACTGTTTTCATGATGCCTTCTCAAGAATACATTCACATAAGTTCCACTATTGTGAGAGATGTAGCATCTTACTGCGGAAATCTTGATGATTTAGTTCCCCCATTTGTGAGAGAAAAACTAAGGGAAAAGTTTAAATGCGGTTATTGATTGTTATCTTCTTCTTATTGAGCTTTTCCTTCTCTAAAGAAATATGTCTCGATTTCTCCGAGGTAGATTTGGAAGATCCTTACGTAAAGAAAGCGGTCATTCAAAAATTGGAACAGTACGCTATGGAATCTGGCTTTACCTTAACATGTACCGAGAGCAGTAAAAGGATTAAAGTTTTCGTGAATTACTCTGAGAAAGCTATCTCTATATCTGCACGCCAGAGGGTTTCTACTTATATCTTTAGCTTAAATATTCGAATAGGCAGTGAGAGCTTTTCTTCTTCCGTTCCCTACTCGCTTCCTTCCGGAGCCCTTGCCGAACTTCCCAGGAGAAAAGCTTTGGAAGAGATAATGAAAAGGTTGAAACTTCCCATAATTAAATACTTCTCTGAAATTTATTTAGGAAAAACAAAAATTTGAATTTTATACTTTAATTCTTATCATTATGAAAGCCATAAAGGAGATAAAGAGTGTAATACCACATATAGAAAAATACGTTAAACGAAGAATGGAAGAATTTGAGAAATTAGGAATAGAAGGTCATACCCATTACGATTTTAGACCGTTTCTTGACGTGAGTTTCGAGGCGGGAATATTTTCGGAACTATCTTTCTGTATCCTTACCGCGAATTCGTCGGCTTCTCTTGGGATAAAGATACAAGCCTATCTCGGAGAAGAGGGTTTTATGGGTAAAAGCTTAGAAGAGCTTACGAATATTTTTAAGAATTTCGGGCATAGGTATGCTCAGCAAAGAGCTGAAAGAGTAGTAGAAGCCAGGAGTAAATTTAATGAGATAAAAAAACTTTTGGAAAGAGAAAAAAATCCAAAGGTTATTCGACAGCTTCTTGCCGATACAAAGTCTCCTTACAAAATTAAAGGGTTTGGCTATAAGGAAGCATCACACTTTTTGAGGAATATAGGCTTCAAAGAAGTAGCTATAGTAGACAGGCATATATCCCGATTTCTTATGGAAAATGGACTCCTCAGACAGGTAAAAACAATTACACCTAAGGTTTACATTGAAGCCGAAAAGGCTTTAGAAGATTTAGCTTCTCATCTGAACCTTACTCTGGGTGAGCTAGACCTTTATATCTTCTACATAAAAACGAAAAAAGTTTTGAAATGAAATTTTATTCAGGCTATATTTTTTTCCTTATTAAAAGGAGGAGGCTATGGATAAAGAGCTTTTAGAAAAGTGCAAACAAAGACTTCTCGAGGAAAAGAGTAAAATACTCGAAAGGTATTTTGAAAAAGAAGAAACACAACAAAGACTGGGAGAGGAATCTAAAGAACCCAGAGACTGGGAGGATATAGGTCAAATAACTTACACGGAAGAATTACTTGATAGTTTATCCCAAGTTGAAATGGCAACGCTCAAAGAAATAGATTACGCCCTTGAAAAAATAGATAAGGGCGTTTACGGAATATGCGAAAGGTGCGGAGAGGAGATTCCCGAACCGAGACTCTGTGCCATTCCTTGGACTAGGTACTGTGCGCAGTGCGCTGAAGAGGTTGAAAAAGAAAGCGGTACATTTATGCCTTATTACGGAATAGACATGTACAGTCCTGATAACATACAGGTGGAAAGAGAAGATATAGGAGAGGCGTGATAGAATACTCCTATGCTCTGGAAAAAATCCCTCACGGAATTAAAAGAACTAATCCAAAAAGGAGAAGTAACAGTACAAGAGGTAATAGAAAGCTTTTACGATAGATTTAATAAAACCGAGGAGAAGGTAAAGGCGTATATAACTCCTCTTTACGAGAAAGCACTTGAGCAGGCAAAGAAACTTGATAAATACGATGACAAAGTTTTATTCGGTCTTCCTATAGCTATTAAGGATAACATTCTTGTAGAAGGAGAAAAAACAACCTGTGCTTCAAAGATACTTGAAAATTTTGTCGCTCCTTACGATGCCACGGTTGTGGAAAGACTAAAAAAAGCCGGAGCTCTGATAGTGGGAAAAACTAATCTCGATGAATTTGCTATGGGTTCCTCTACCGAATACTCTGCATTTTTCCCTACGAGAAATCCGTGGGATTTAGAAAGAGTTCCTGGAGGTTCTTCTGGAGGTTCAGCTGCAGCAGTTGCCGCACTCTCCGCTCCAGTTTCTCTCGGTTCTGATACCGGAGGTTCTATTCGTCAGCCTGCTAGTTTTTGTGGAGTTATAGGCATAAAGCCCACATACGGTAGGGTTTCAAGATACGGACTTGTTGCATTTGCAAGTTCCTTAGACCAGATAGGTGTATTTGGAAGGAGAACTGAGGATGTAGCTTTGGTACTCGAAGTTATAAGCGGATGGGATGAAAAAGACAGTACTTCTATGAATGTACCCGTACCCAAATGGAGTGAAGAGATAAAGAAGGAGATAAAAAAACTGAAAGTTGGCATACCGAAGGAATTCTTTGAATTTGACCTTCAGCTGGAAGTTAAAGAAGCTTTCGATGATTTTATAAAAGAACTTGAAAAGGAAGGATTTGAAATAAAAGAGATATCCCTTCCGTATGTAAAATACGCAATACCTACATACTACATAATCGCTCCTTCGGAAGCTTCTTCTAATCTCGCCCGTTATGACGGCGTGAGATACGGCTATAGAGCCAAAGATTATAAGAACATAATCGAGATGTACTCGAAGACTAGGGATGATGGATTCGGTCAGGAAGTAAAGAGAAGGATAATGCTCGGAACCTTCGCCCTTTCCGCCGGATATTATGATGCTTACTATCTTAAAGCTCAAAAAGTAAGGAGGCTTATTTACGAGGACTTTATGAAAGCTCTGAGCGATGTAGATGTTATAGCTTCCCCTACAACGCCAACGCTTCCCTTTAAGTTCGGAGAAAAGACCCAGAATCCCATAGAGATGTATCTTTCGGATATATTAACCGTTCCGGTAAATCTTGCGGGACTTCCCGCCATATCCATTCCTATAGCTTGGAAAAATAACTTACCGGTGGGAGGACAAATAATAGGAAAACCTTGGGATGAAACTACCATACTCCAAGTTTCATACTTATGGGAACAAAAGTTTAAACATTTCGAGAAAATACCCCTTATCTGAATGCAATATGACCATCTCCTCGGAGTATTTTTCTCTTTACTTTCCGCAGTATTCTGGGCGACCAACGATATTTTCAATAAAAGGCTGATTCAGAAGAAGTACGACGAAAACTTTATCCTGTGGACACGATTTCCCTTGGGAGCCATCTTTCTCCTTCCCCTCGGAATCTATTTTTGGGATATGAACAGCACCGTTATTTATACAACTTTTTTATGGCTTCCTCTCGAGATTCTAGCCTCAATTTTTTTCATAAGAGCTCTGAAATACTCCCCTTTATCTGTTGCGATGCCTTTTTTTGCTACTATGCCTGTATTTTCTGCATTGGCGGGATGGGTTCTATTGGGAGAAGGCTTGGATTTTAAGGGTATTTTGGGAATGTTTTTGATATTTTACGGGAGTACTATTTTGGTGGAGAGTGATTTTAAATCTTTTTCTACCGCAAATAAAGGTGTCTTTTACGCATTACTTTCCTCTCTCTTGTTTGGTATAAATGTCGTTATAGGGAAGATTGCGGTAATAGGTAGTAATCAATTCTTTTTTGCATGGTACTATTGCTTGGTAATGAGCTTTGCTTTAATCCCCTTTGTTAAGAAATTCCCAGAGTTTAGAAAATCTATAAAAGAATATGAATTTACAATTGTCGGAATGTTGTTCTCACTAGGTATGGTATTTTACACATGGGCTTATATCTACACTTACGCTTCCTATGTTGCTGCTATTGAACGCCTTGCTATACTTCTTGATGTTATTTACGGGAGAATATTTTTCGGTGAAAAGATAAGAAATGCAGTAAAGGCAAGCTTTATTATGATACTGGGAGCTCTGCTTCTGAGCCTATAAGGAGTTTAAGAACTTTTCCGACCTTTTCTTTTATTTCCTCGGTGGATTCCCCTACCAAGTTGATGTGTCCTACCTTTCTTTTAGGTTTCTTTCTTTTACCGTACCAGTAGAGTTTTGCCCCTTCAATACTTAAAATTTCCTTTACAGGAATTTCATTTATATCTACCCCGAGTAGATTTACCATCCCGGAAGGAAGTTTTAACTCTGTAGAACCTAATGGAAGCTCGGTAATTGCTCTAACGAGGTTTTCAAATTGCGATACAAATGCACCGTCTAAAGTCCAGTGGCCGGTATTGTGAACTCTAGGAGCAAATTCATTTATCAATATTTCTCCGTTTTTCAACAAAAAGAACTCTACGGTAAATACACCTACTATTTTGAGTCTTTCCATCAACTTCTGGGTAATTTCTTTAGCCTTTTCAAATTCTTTGAAGGGAACGTAATTGTATATAAGTATACCGCCCTCGTGTTTATTGAAAGGTTGAGGGTAGAAAAATACATTTCCGTCTTTATCCCTTACACCTATACAGGAAAATTCCGCGGAAAAATCTATAAACTCTTCAACTATAAAGCTTTCATCTTTGTCGTGGTTTCTAAAAATTTCTTCCACTTCTTTTAGGTCTTTTATCCTGTATTGTCCTTTACCGTCATAACCCAGTTTTTCCGCCTTTACTACTGCCGGTAAACCTATTTTGTCCAGCGCTTGAGGTATTTCATCCCTTTTTACTATAAAGAATTCAGGAGTGGGAAAACCTTCCTTCTTCAGAAAACACTTTTCCTTTATCCTACTTTTTTTCAAAAGTAAAGCTTCGGGATTAGGAACTAGCTTGTCTTCTACTTTTTCTAAAATCTCATCTCTTATATGCTCAAATTCGTATGTGATTACATCGCAAAGTCTGTAGAATTCCTCAACTTCATAAGAGCGAAAACATCTGTCTGCAATCCTGCAGGCGGGTGCATCTTCTTTGTCCTCTAAAACGAAAAACTCAAATCCGAGCTTTTTTCCTTCGAGAATAGTCATCCATCCGAGTTGACCACCCCCGAGTATACCTACTCTTAGCATTTGCTAAAATTTTAAATCATTCTAAAGTTTTCTGTATCCGATTACTTCTTCTTAGCTTTCAACCTTTGTAATTGTCTCATAAATTCTTTTAGAGCTTTTTCCTCCTCTTCCTTATAAAAGAGTTCTTTTTGTATTGCATAATCCCAGTTTACTTTTGTTCCATCAAACCAAGGACCATCTATACAGGCGAGTTTTTCGCTGCCGTCTACGAGGACTCTACAAGCAAGACAGAGACCGTTCGCATCAAGGATGTGAGCGTTTACCATAGCTATATGGTTTAAACCTTTTTCTTTTGCTATCTCACTTACCATTTGAGAGTCAAGATTACTTCCCGCACTTACGATTAAATCCGGTTTTCCGAAATTTTCTATAAAGAACCTTACAGCCCAATCTGTATTTCCTTCTTCTCCTTTGGAGCCGTCTTCGGTAAAAAGAAGAAACTCCTCGGAAAACTCCGAGGCCTTCTCGGTTAAAAATACTTTCTCTTCATTTTCACCCACGTGTATAAAGTAGATTGTGTTCAGTTCTTCTTTAAGGGCCCTTCCCACGTTTATCAGCGGTGCTATTCCCCAATTTTTAGAAACTAAAAGTACTTTTCCGTAAGACTTTAAAGGAAATGGAGAACCGCAGGGAGCTTCTATAAACTTTATCCCATCTTCTAAGAGTTCAAATATTTCTAAGGTTGTTTTCCCTACAACTTCTACAAGGAAAGTGTAGGAGGATTCATTTACGTCGAGAAAGGAAAGAGGGATAGGTTCTGAGTCATCACCGAGCTGCAGAAGGGCATACTGACCGGGCTTTACAAGTTTAGCACGTTCATCTTCTACTTCTATCAAAAGGGCAGAAGGAGTTATTGTTTCCTTTCTTAAAACCTTATACATTACCGCTTACCTTCATTATGTATTCGAGACAGGTTCTTACTCCGAAGCCTGTTCCACCTTTTGTATAGTAACCGTAATCTTCCTTAGACCATGCAGGCCCTGCTATATCCAAGTGAATCCATTTTATTCCTTTCCCTACAAATTCTTCCAGGAACATGGCAGCGGTAATTGCACCTCCATACCTTCCGCCCGTATTGAGAACATCGGCAACTGTATTCTTTATTTTCTTTCTCAATCTTTCGTCATCCATAGGGAGTTCCCAAACTCTTTCTCCCGTTTTCTTAGCTATTTCCTTAAACTCCTGAGCAAAATCCGGAGCGTTGGTGAAAAGTCCTGCTGTATACTCTCCGAGAGCTACCATACACGCTCCCGTGAGCGTTGCCATGTCAATTATTTTGTCGGGTTTAAGTTCGCTTGCATAAGATAGAGTATCTGCCATAGTAACTCTTCCTTCTGCATCGGTATTGTCGATTTCTATATACTTTCCGTTCTTAGCCCTTATCACATCATCCGGTCTATACGCATTGCCGCTGGGCATATTTTCCGCTGCACCTATTATTCCGTGAACTTCCACGTCAGGTTTTAGCTGGGCTATTGCTTTCATTATGCCGAGAACCGCACAAGCTCCGCTTTTGTCCATTTTCATATTTCTCATGTAGTCTCCGGGCTTTATGTTTAGTCCACCGCTGTCAAAGGTAAGTCCCTTTCCTACGAGGGCTATTTTTTCTTTCGGAGTGCCTTCGGGTTTATAAACGAGATGTATCAACCTCGGAGGATTTGCGGAACCTTTGCCTACCGAGTAAAGAGCCATCATTCCCATTTCTTGTATTTCTTTTTCATCGTAAATCTTACATTCCAATCCGTACTCTTTTGCAAGCTTTTGAGCTTCTTCCGCTAAAGTTATGGGATTTATAACGTTCCCGGGTTCGTTTACAAGATTTCTTGTATAATTTTGAGCTTCCGCAAAGATTTTTCCGAGCCTTATAGCCTCTTCGTCTCCTTTGTATATCAAAACCTCTTTAATTTCAAATTTTTCTTCCTTCTTTTTCTTATACTTGTCAAATGTATAATCTCCCAAAATTACCCCTTCGGTAATTGCCTTTGTAATTTCTCTACTGAGGTCTCCCCTCCTGGGAGTGATAATCAGAACCGAGTCAACTTTATCCTTCTTTAATCTCTTTACAATATTTCCTGCAACTCTCCTGTAAGTATCTTCATTCACTTTCTCCTTTTTACCCAAGCCTGCTACGTAAACAAAATCAACTGCCAATCCTACTGTTGGAACCTTTATAATTTCACCTTCTTTTCCCTTAAAGTTTTCAACTTGAAGAACCTTCTTAACTCTGTTTGCAAGTCCCTTTGAAAGTCTTCCTACGGTTTTTGTGGTCTCTTCGTAGACCAGAAGTGCTATGCTCTTACCTTTAAACTTTTTTATGTCATCTTTGTAAGCCTTCACTTCCATAGTTTTCACCTCTCTAAACATTTTATACTATATACTTTAAATGCCTAAAAGGACTGATATAAGAAAAATACTGATTATCGGGTCAGGACCTATTGTAATAGGCCAAGCTGCGGAGTTCGACTACTCCGGAACGCAGGCATGCAAAGCTCTAAAACAAGAAGGTTATGAAGTAATTCTTGTGAACTCAAATCCTGCAACTATAATGACAGACCCCGAAATTGCCGAAAAAACGTATATTGAACCCCTTGTTCCGGAAATTGTGGAAGAAATAATAAAAAAAGAGAGACCCGATGCACTTCTCCCTACCTTAGGAGGACAAACGGGTTTAAATCTTGCCGTTGAACTCTATGAGTCCGGAGTGCTTGATAGATACGGAGTAGAGCTAATAGGTGCTAACTACGAAGCTATAAAGAAAGGTGAAGACAGAGAGCTGTTTAAAAAGGCTATGGAAAATATAGGTTTAAAAGTCCCGGAAAGTGCAATAGTGCGTTCCATGGAAGAAGGACTACACGCCATAGAAAAAATAGGTTTCCCCGTGATTTTAAGACCTGCTTTTACTCTGGGAGGAACGGGTAGCTCTATAGCTTACAATATCGAAGAGTTTAAAGAAAAATTAAAAATAGCCTTAGAGACATCTCCCATTCATGAGGTTCTTCTTGATAAATCCTTAATCGGTTGGAAGGAAATAGAATTTGAGGTTGTAAGGGATAAAGCGGACAACGTAATTATAGTTTGTGCAATAGAGAATTTTGACCCTATGGGAGTTCATACGGGAGATTCAATTACTGTAGCACCTACGCAAACCCTTACCGATAAAGAATACCAGATGCTCAGAGACGCGGCTATAGCCGTAATCAGAGAAGTAGGAGTAGATACCGGCGGGTCAAATATACAGTTTGCCCTTTCTCCAGAGAGCGGAGAGTTTTACGTGATAGAAATGAATCCGAGGGTTTCACGTTCTTCTGCCCTTGCCTCAAAAGCTACAGGATTTCCTATAGCTAAAGTTGCGGCTAAACTTGCCGTTGGCTATACCCTTGACGAGCTGAAAAACGACATAACCAAGTTCACCCCTGCGTCTTTCGAACCTTCAATAGACTATGTAGTAGTGAAAATTCCCAGGTTTGACTTTCCTAAGTTTCCCGAAGCCAATAGAACTCTCAATACTATGATGAAATCAGTCGGTGAAGTTATGGCCATAGGTAGAACCTTCAAGGAAGCACTTTTAAAAGCCATAAGAAGCCTTGAATTGGACAGGTACGGACTGGCTTTCCCGAAACTCAATAATGTGGATAAATTTGAACTTGAAAGAAACCTTATAAATCCTAACGACCAGAGGCTTTGGTATATAGCGGAAGCTTTCAGGAGGAATTATACGGTAGATGAAGTGTATGAGCTTACGAAAGTGGACAAATGGTTTTTATACAATATAGAGGAAATAGTGAAGTTTGAAGAAATCTTGCAAAAGGAAGAGCTTTCCCCTGAAATACTGAGAGAAGCAAAAGAGATGGGTTATTCGGATTACGAGATAGCAAAAATAAAGGGTATGACCGAGGAAGATGTTAGGAATTTAAGGAAATCTTACGGAATAAGACCTTGCTTTAAAGGAGTTGATACCTGTGCAGGAGAATTCGTGGCTTACACACCCTACTATTACTCTTCCTATGAGGCACCCTACTATACCATAGACGGTAAAGAAATTCTTGATGAAGATTAAAAGATTTATTTACAGTCTTCCCGAAGAAGAATTTTTAGAGTTCGTTTACGAGAATTCAGTTCCGGTGGAGGTGGTAAAAAGGCAGGAGGGAGTGGTATATTTTGCGGTTTATAAAAAAATAGACCACCTAAAACCGGTTAAAGTAGATGAAATAAGTGATGATTGGAAAAACTGGAAAGAGAACTTCAAACCTATAGAGATAGAAGACTTTATTATACTTCCACCTTGGAAGAAGCCGGTGTTTATAAAACCCGGACTTGCCTTCGGAACTGGACTACACCCTACTACTCAACTCTGTATAAAAGCCCTTAAAAAGTATCTGAAAAGCGGAATGAGTGTTCTGGACGTGGGTACCGGAAGCGGAATTCTTGCAGTAGTTTCAAAACTTTTAGGAGCATCTTACGTATTAGGGATAGACATAAGTGATGATGCGGTAAGGGAGTGTAAAGAAAACGCTGAGCTAAACGGACTGAAAATAGAATGTTTAAAAGCCCAGCCTAAGGATATCTCTAAAAGTTTTGACCTTGTAGTGGCTAACCTTGAGATACAAATATTTGAAAAAGTTCTAAAGGATATTCTTCCGAAATTTAAGGAACTGGGAATATTTTCAGGGCTTTATAGAGAGGAAGATTTAGAAAATTTCAAATCAATGGTAAAAGATTATAAAATCTTGGAAGTACTTGAAAAGGAAGAGTGGTTTGCAATAGTTCTAAAAAAGGTATAAAAAGAAGGAGAAAAAGCTGAGGGGGAAGTTATTCTTCGAGAGTTGAAACGTCTCCAACATCAAGACCGAGTTCTTCTGCCTTTAGAATTCTCCTCATAATCTTTCCGCTTCTTGTTTTGGGTAGTTTTTCTCTGAATTCTATTTCATCGGGAACTGCAATAGGTCCAAGTTCGTTTCTGACGTGCAGTTTTAGTTCCTCTATAAGTTTTTCCGAAGGTTCTACTCCCTTCTTGAGGACTACGAAAGCTTTTATGCTTTCTCCCTTTACCTCGTGAGGTTTTCCTATTACCGCGGCTTCCGCTACGGCAGGATGGCTTACCAATGCACTTTCTACTTCCATGGTTCCTATTCTGTGTCCCGCAACGTTTATAACATCATCTGCTCTACCGAGTATCATTATGTATCCTTCTTCATCGTAAGAAGCCAAGTCTCCGGCAAAGTAAACACCCTTTATTGTATTCCAGTATTTTTCGTATCTTTCGGGTTCTCCCCAACAGGTTCTCAGCATTGATGGCCAGGGAGATTTAATTACTAAAAATCCTACAGTGTTGGGAGGAACCTTGTTTCCATCTTTGTCTACTATTTCAGGCTCTATACTAAAGAAAGGTTTTCCGGCTTTTCCGGGTTTTGCAGGGTAAGAAGGTATAGTAGTTATCATGTGGGCTCCTGTTTCGGTTTGCCACCATGTATCAACTATTACACACTTTTCCCTTCCTATGTATTTGTAATACCAGAGCCATGCTTCCGGGTTTATAGGCTCTCCTACAGAACCTAAGATTCTTAGGGAGGATAAGTCGTATTTCATAGGCCATTCTTCACCGTATCTCATAAACATTCTTATGGCGGTAGGAGCTGTGTAGAATACGTTTACTCTGTACTTTTCTATATACCTCCACCATCTTCCCGGGTCAGGATAATCGGGTGCTCCTTCCGTAATTACGGATGTAACTCCGTTTGCAAGTATACCGTACACTATGTAGGAGTGTCCCGTAATCCAACCTATGTCCGCCGTACACCAGTAGATATCATCTTCGTGAAGGTCAAAAACTATCTTTGCCGTGTAGTAAGTCTGAACCATATATCCCCCTGTTGTGTGCAGTACTCCTTTGGGCTTTCCTGTAGTTCCGGAGGTGTAGAGTATAAACAGCGGGTCTTCTGCGTCCATAACTTCGGGTTCACACTCCGGTGAAGTATTCTTTATCATTTCATTAAAGTCTACGAACAACTCTCCTTTTTCACTCAAGACATCTCCGTCCCTGTCCCATACAACTACTTTTTCAACGAAATCAAGGCCATCTATGGCTCTTTCAACTACGGAAAGTAAGTCTATCTTTTTACCTCTTCTTTGGGTATAGCTTGCGGTAACGACAACCTTAGCTTTTGCATCTTCTATTCTGGTTCTGAGCGCCCCCTCGGAAAATCCTGCAAACACCACGCTGTGAATGGCTCCTATCCTTGCACAAGCGAGCATGGTGGCTATAGCTTCTATAGTTGTTGGCATATATATGGAAACTCTATCTCCTTTTTTTACTCCCAGGGATTTCAAGCCGTTTGCTATTCTGTTTACGAGTTCTAAAAGTTCACCGTAGGTAATCTTCCTTTCATTGTCGTTTTCATCGACGTAAATGTAAGCCACTTTATTTCTCTTTCCGTTTTTCACGTGTCTGTCAAGACAGTTGTAGGTTATGTTCGTTTTAGCTCCTACGAACCACTTGGCGTATGGAAAATTCCATTCCAAAACCTTGTCCCACTTCTTAAACCAGTGGAGTTCTTCCGCAACCTTAGCCCAAAAACCTTCTCTATCTTTTATACTTTCTTCGTACACCTTTTCGTAATCTTTAATCCAACATCTTTCAACTATTTCTTTCGGAGGATGATATTTTTCTTGAATTTTTAAAAGAACTTCAGATTTTTCATTGGTCATACCACACCTCCTTTTTGAAATTAAATTTTATTCCTTTATATTCAAAAAATCCAGAAAAATTTTAGAAAAAATTTAAAAACCTGTTTTAAAAATTTTGAACCAATTTTATAAAGTTTTAAAAATATGAAGATAAATTAAAATCAACTTCTAATTGCATATCAGTTTTTCCTTATATATCAGTAGATTAAAAATTGGATTTTTCTTAAATAAAACACTGTTTTATTTTTAAAACCTTGAATTTTAAAACTATTTGTTCCAGTATTTTAAATTAACGAATTCCTTTTAATCTCTCGGGAGGTGGATCATGGATAAAAGCAAACTTGAAGCTTATCACGGGTCTAATGTTTTAATCATTACGGTTCTTCTAATCATTTGGGCTTTGGTTTCCTATGGAGGAGCGTTAATAGCTAAAGCACTCTTTAAAGCAGGAGCAACGATATTCTGATTCCCTGCTCATTACTGGATAAGTGCTCAACTTTCGGTAATCACCTTTGTAATTGAAATCTTCGTCTACGCTTGGCTTATGAATAGGCTGGACCAAAAATACGGTGTGGAGAAATAAGCCATGGAGTGGATGGGATACGTAATAGTATTTGGAATAGTTATAGTGTTTATGGCTATTGCCGTATATAACAGGGCAACGGAGGCTGCGGAGTTCTACGTTGCAGGAAGGAGAATCCCTGCGTTCTGGAAAAAGATAAGAAGAGGAGAGGAACCCGATAACTATGTAAATCCCAGAGAACTTAGCAAGTTGGAAATAGATTTGCTCAAAGATGCCTTTAAGGTGGTCGAAGACTTCCAAAGCTTTATAGAACACAGGTTCCTACCGTATCTGCCATCATGAAATTTTTAAACCTTATGAGAAAGCATTTCCTTTTAAAAAGAGCACAAAAATCTGCTTACTTTTTCCGGTTTTACGAAGATGTGGATTTGAACAAGAAGGTTAAAGAGACGACCTTCATAGTGTTTGACTGTGAAGCGACAGATTTAAAGCCCAAAAAGGCAAGACTGTTATCTATCGGAGCTGTTAAAGTGAAAAATCTCGAGCTGGAACTCAGTTCTTCCTTTTACAGATTGGTAAAGGAAAGTGAAGTAAAGGCTGCTGAAATTCACGGAATTACTAAAGAAGATTTGGAAAAATACGGAAGTCCGCCAGAGGAAGTTATAAAAGATTTTTTGCTGTATATAAAGGGAAGTGTGTTGGTGGGTTTCTACATGAAATTCGATATTTCCCTTATAGAGAAATATTCTTTGAATATTTTTAATTATCCAATAACAAATTATAAGATCGATGTTTTTAATCTCTATAAGGGAAGCTACTTAGGTCAAAAAAGTCTTGAAGAGATGGCAAACGAATTCGGTTTTTCAGTCAAAGGAAGGCATATTGCTATAGATGACGCTTATACTACAGCACTGATTTTTCTTAAGTTGATTTATCCATACAGAGAGGAAAAACTCAAAAACATTCCTCTTTTTCTTTAAATTAATTAATTATGATTGTAGGAAAATTTCCTAACTTAAGGCCTAGAAGACTAAGGAAAAATGAGAACATACGCAGGCTCGTAAGGGAAACCCGCATCACCCTGGATGACTTGATATATCCAATATTCGTCAGATACGGAGAAAACATAGTTGAAGAAGTACCTTCTATGCCGGGAGTTTACAGGTATTCGGTGGATAAGGTTGCTGATGCAGTGAAAGAAGTAAGAGATTTAGGAATTCCGGCGGTAATTCTATTTGGTATACCCGAGCATAAAGACGAAGTAGGTTCTGACACATGGAGTGAAGAAGGTATAATTCAACAGGCTCTAAGGAAGATAAAATCGGAAGTTCCTGATATATATGTGATTACGGATGTATGTTTTTGCGAATACACTTCCCACGGGCATTGCGGAGTTCTTCACGACCACGAGGTAGACAACGACCTTACACTTGAAAATCTAAAGAAGCAGGTTGTTTCCCACGCTGAAAATGGCGCGGATATGGTTGCTCCTTCGGGAATGATGGACGGAATGGTAAAGGCTATCAGGGAAGCTCTGGATGAAGCAGGTTTCAAACATATACCTATAATGGCGTATTCGGCAAAATTTGCTTCGGCATTCTACGGACCTTTCCGGGATGCGGCAGAAAGTGCTCCCGCATTCGGAGACAGAAGAAGTTATCAAATGGATCCCGCAAACTCAAGGGAAGCTTTGAAAGAAGTTCTTATGGATATTGAAGAAGGAGCGGATATCGTTATGGTAAAACCTGCACTGGCTTACTTAGATATAATTTCAAAGGTAAAAGAAAACGTTCTTGTTCCTGTATGCGCCTATAATGTAAGCGGTGAATATTCCTTAATAAAAGCTGCTGGCAGATTAGGGTGGGTAGACGAAAAAAGAGTTATGTGGGAAACACTTCTATCTATAAAGAGGGCGGGAGCGGATATGATAATAACCTACTTTGCCAAAGATGTAGCTAATATGATAAACAAGGGAGAGGTATAAGATGCGACTGTACGGTATACCCTCCGAGGATAGGGCGGAAGAAATTGCGGAGAACATAAAGGAGGGTGAATGGGTATTTCAGGATTTAAAGGAGGGAATAAAAAAACAGCTTTCTTCAGAAGAGGCTAAAAATAAATTTAAAGAGCTCATTCAGCAGGTAAGAAAATGGAAGGAGGAGATGAGTACGCTTACCCAGTACACGGTATTTATCTTTGTAGATGATTCTCAAAATCCAAATGCTATAAAGATATACGACACTTCTTCGCTCGGATGCGGGACAAATCTTATACCTGAAAGGTGGAGAATTTACAGAAAGGAGCTTGAGGGTGAGTTCGGTGATAATTAAAGTAATTCCGGTAGGACCTATAGCGGTAAATTGCTCGGTAGTAGCTGACCAAACTTCAGGAGAAGCTGTAATAATAGATCCCGGAGCGGAAGTTGAGAAGATTTTGGAAAACCTGAATGATTTTAAGGTTGTAGGCATAATAGCCACCCACGGCCATATAGACCACGTGGGACAGGTGGGAAAGCTAAAGGAAATCTTTGATGTTCCCTTTTATATGAATCCTCTTGATAATTTTTTGATAAACGACGAAATATGGAGCGGTTTTGCCACTTATATAGGTGCGGTACCTTGTCCCGAACCGGACGTGCCGATAAAGGAAGGAGATGAAATAAAGGTAGGGAACCTAAAGTTTAAAGTTTTGCATACACCCGGACATACACCCGGTCTTTGCTGTCTCTACAATGAGGAAAATAAAATTCTTATAGCGGGAGACCTACTGTTTAAAGGAAGTGTGGGAAGATGGGATTTACCCGGGGGTAATCTTGAAGAACTCAAAAAATCCGTAAAGAGAGTTTTAACTGAACTTCCCGAGGATACACTCGTTATATGCGGGCATTACGACGAGACAACTATAGGACAGGAGAGGACTTTTAATCCGTTTGCGGGAGAATTAATCGGTGAATAGGGCAGTAGTGCTCGAACACGTTTACAAGGAAATAAACGGAAGAGAAATTCTGAAAGATATAACCTTCGACGTAAGAGAAGGGGAGATTTTTTCAATAATAGGGGGAAGTGGTAGCGGGAAAACTTCTATAACCAAGTTAATAGTGGGACTTTGGAAACCGACGAAAGGAAAAGTGT
>QNXQ01000018.1 GCA_003978875.1 Aquifex sp.
AATCACATTCACCTGCCTTATCACAAATGGGACAATCGAGAGGGTGTCTTGTCATGAGTGCTTGAAGGAGGTATTTCTGTTGATTTCTTACCAGCTGGCTTGTTCTGTGGGTTCTTATCCTCATTCCACCTTGAACGGGAAGGTTGCATGATATTACCAATCTATTTATATCTTCCCAATAAACCACACACATTCTACAAGCACCGGCTATGGAAAGCCTAGGGTGATAACAAAAATAGGGAATATCTATGCCGTTCTCGAGGGCTACCTGAAGTACAGTTTTTCCTTTTTCAGCTTCTATTTCTACATCATCAATGTAAATCTTTACTTTCTCGGCCATAGAAAACCTCCTTTATAGAATTATATGAGAATTTAATTCATACTCCTTCGCAGGTAAAATAAATTAAGGAAAATTTTATTGAAGGAGGTATGTGAATGCAGATGGATTCGGAATTTAAGATAGGTTATGAACTTTTAAAGAAATTTAAAGAACAGATAGAGAGTCTTTCTAATGCTCAAAATGAAATGGAGCTTCTTGAGATTATTGAAGCTGTAAAGGAACCTATAAGGAATGCAGCCTATAGAATTAAGAATGGAAATGGGCCTTTGAAAGAAGAGCTATTTGATGCTTTAGCGGTAATTGTAAGGGAAATTAGGGAGTTTAATAATCCCGAGGAATTAAAGGAAGCTGCTAAGAAAGTAGTAGAAATAATAAATAATCTGGAAGCTCAGGTTTCCGCTTAATTCCCTTATTTATTTTTTAAAAATCCCTTTGTTATTTTTGATTGGGGCGGAAAAACCGCCCCGATGCATAGATTATTCGTTGAGAACTTCTCCAACTCTTCCGACAAGTTCTTCGGAGGGTTTGAGGGTTTTCTTTCCGGGTTCCCACTTAGCGGGGCAAGCTTCTTCAGGGTGGTCTTTGAGGTATACGTTAGCTTTCATCTTTCTGAGAAGTTCATCGGCATTTCTACCTACGTTGTAGAAGTTTACTTCACTTCCTACTAGCATTCCTTCAGGGCTGATGATGAAGGTTCCTCTGAGAGCAAGTCCGGTATTTTCATCGTAAACTCCAAAGAGTCTGGAAATCTGTCCTGTGGGGTCGGCTCCCATGGGATACTTTACATTCTTTAGAAGAGGCTCATCTTTGTGCCATGCGAGGTGAACGAACTTTGTATCGGTAGATACAGAAATAACTTCACATCCAAGTTCTTTAAGTTCGTCGTACTTTTCAGCAAGGTCTGCAAGTTCCGTAGGACATACAAAGGTATAGTCTGCAGGATAGAAGAATAAAATTACCCATTTTCCTTGCTTTAAAAGGTCTTCAAGAACTATTTTTCCAAACTTTCCGGTAGAAGGGTCGTATATTTCCATTTCAAAGTTGGGAACCTTATCTCCCACCTTTACCGGGCAGTCGGTAATTATCTTCTTAGCGATTTCCTTGACGTCCATCTTTACACCTCCTTTTGAGAATTATTTTCACTTAAATATTATAATCAAAATTCTAATTTAAACAAGTTCTTTTACCTTATTTACAACTTCATCGTAATTTGGCTCCTGAGTAATTTCAGGAACGAGTTGTATGTAAGCTATCTTCCCTTCCTTATCAACTATGAATACGGCTCTTGCGAGCAGTCCTTTTAAAGCTCCTTCTCCTATCAGAACTCCGTACTTTTCCATATCTCTATACCTGAAATCTGAAGCTACTGTAACATTTTGGATATTAAAGCTTTCACAAAATCTCTTTTGAGCAAAGGGTAAATCCATCGATACTACGGTAACATCAACGCCTTCCATTCCTGCCATAATTTCGTTGAATTTCTTGGTTTCAGTTTCACAAACAGGTGTATCTAAAGAAGGTACGGTAATTATTACTTGGACTGTACCTTTGGCGCCACCGATTGCTTTTTCTTGTAAATCTTTGGTTACAACTATGGCTTCGGGAGCTCTATCTCCAACGTTTAAAACTGGTCCAACTAAAGATACGGTATTCCCCTTTAGTGTTACGGTTTGAGCCATTTTACCAACCTCCCGTTAATATAGGTTTAGTTAAAGATTGTAAAATGATAAGAATTTTTATTTAATGACTTTCATCATTAAACCAGCAAATCTTCCAACGCTGTTTTGTCAAGAATTTCTATATATCCACGTTCCGTATTTATAATTCCCTGCTTCTTCCATTTACTCATGACTCTAATGGTAGTTTCAACGGTAGTACCCGTCATCTCTGCTATATCCTGCCTTGTAAGAGGTAACCTAATTATTATTTTTCCGTCCTTCTTTTCACCCGCCTTTTCTGCCAGCTCTAAAAGAAGTCGGGCTATTCTTTCTTCCACTTTTCCGGAAGCTATACTCTTTAGTACTTCGTAAGTCTGTAGGAGATTATGGGTTGCATCGCAGGTAAGTTTTATAGCTATTGCCGGGTATTTTACCGCTAAATTTATAAAGTCCTTGTTGGAAATGTACAGGAGTGCAGACGGTAGTGCTGACATAGCCGTGTATTTGAATTTGGGAACACTTTTTCCCCATTCAATCCATCCGAACACCTCTCCCGGGAAAACTAACCTTACGATGATACTTCTTCCGTCTGTAGTTTCCTTTATAAGTTTGACAAGTCCCTCAACGAGTATGTAAATTCCCGGTTCGGCTTCTTCCTCAAAGAAGATATATTCGCCTTTCCCGTAGTTCCTTACTTGTATATACTGAGCTACATCTTTCAGCTCCTGAGAAGCCAAATCCTCGAATAAGTGTATCTTTTTAATCAGATCTATCTTTAAATCCTCTGGAGTTTTCCCTTCACTAAAAGTTCCTTTCGCCATCCTTTTCCTCCTACAACAACAGTTGGTTCAAAAACAACATAATCTGTATGAAAGGGAACTTTATTCTTCCCTCCAAAGGTGTGGTTATCTCCTATGGCTATGTGGATAGTTCCCATAATTTTTTCAGCTTCTAAGATATTATCCGGCCTTCTTGCTTTCGGATTAGTTCCTATTCCGAATTCTGCTATATATCTGGCATTCGGATAGTTGTCAAAGACCTTTTCCAATTCGTATCTATAATCTTCAAAGCCTTCTATTCTATCCACCGCTCCATCTTTAAAATGGAGTGAAATCTCCCTCTCCAGCTTTCTATTAGGTGCGTAAAGTATTACAAGCTTCCCGTAAGCACTTTCCTCCAAGGGAGCTATAAACGCTTCCCCTGCAGGGAGATTACCATAAGCCCCAGGTTCTATAAGTAAGCCTGTATCGGGTATGCCTTTTCTTCCTTGAATAGAGAATTCCATCCTGACTCCGTAAGGGCTTTCGACTTCTACGTATTCACCTTCTGTGAGCACTTCAGCTATATCTATACTTAACTTTGAGACGTAATCCCAATCTACATCCATAGGTCCCAGAAACATTTCAGGTTCAAATAAGGGCATTGATGCATATCTGACTTTAAAAATATCGGTAAGGAATTTCCTATAAGTTGTATGAGTAGTTGAATAATGGGATAAAGCTAAAACTACATTAGGTATTCCCACTTGGTAATCTGTTAGGATTTTTGCTATCTTGTTAAAGTCGTAAGGTTCTTTATTTAGTATTTTTTCTAATAAACCTTCTTCTTTTAGAATTTCTATGGCTTTCTCTCCGAAGGTTTCTCTCCACAAAACCTCGGGAGGTTCACTGCCGTGCTGGCCAGTTGTAGGGAAAACAACTTTTTTCACGTAGTTTGTGAGTTCTTTAGCCAAATCCTCTATTGTATTTACTAAATCTATCAAATCTTTTCTATAATCATCGGTAAATATAAGTAGACGTTCGTTTTCCTTAAGATTTAGATTTACTTTAAGAAGTTTTTGTATTTGGTTTTCAAACATTTCTATATATTAAATAATAAACAAATTCTAAGGAAGAGGGACACCAATTCCCCCGAGTAGATATTTCAGGTCTTCATCCATAAAAAGAAATCCTGCTCCTCCAAAAACTCCTCTAAGTTTCGAATTGAGTAAATCGTCCCCTCCGAATCTTACATAAAAGTTCTTACCTATGTGCCAGTGAATACCTACCTGGAGATTAGGCTTTAAATCCTCATCCTGAGGTCTATCTTTTCTGCCAAAATCCCATATATCGGCAAATAGATATTTGTGCTTGTCTAAGTAATAGTCCGCACCTATACCTCCTGTACTCTCTTTCAGTCCTCCTCTAAGTGTAAACGTTTTACCGAATAGCTTAAAATTCCTTGCGTACTGCAAGGTAAACTCGGGTTTAAACTCTTTTTTGATTACTTCTCTTCCATCCAGATATTCCTCTCGGTAAACTCTTCCCCGTGAGTCGCCTACGAGTTCCAGTAGATAATACTTTTTACTATCGGGCTGAAGTTTAACTGTAAGGATTCCCTTTGAATCTCCTTCCCTGTAAAGCTCACCTCTGAGGCCTATGTATAGACGGGTTTTCTCCACAACTTCTCCCGCTTTCCCGAGGCTTTTTACACCTTTGTTTATATTTACATAAAGCTCGTCATCTTTTAGGAGTTTCCCTAAAGTTCCTCTTCCCTTTTCGAGGTCTTCCAATATTCTGTCGAGTCTTCGAGAAGCAAAGGATAAATTCTGCGTTGTTTCTCTTAAAGAAACCAAGGTACGGTGTATATTTACTTTATTATTCTTTACAATGGTGTTTAGATTTATAGAAAGCTCTTTAAGATTCTCTACAAGAGTTGGAAGGTCATCTTTGATTTTTTCTAAAACTACCGACATGTTATAAGCTATAGCCCTTATATCTTCCCTGTTTTCCAAAAGTATGTTATCCGTATCTTTAGCAAGTTTGTTAAGTGTAGCTAAAAGAACCGGAAGGTCTCTGTTCAGACTTTCCGTCAACTCTTGGAGATTTTTAAGAGCTAAATTTATGTTTTCCCTATTCTGAATAGTTATTTCTTTGAGTGTAGCTATAAGAAGATTAAGATTAGCTATGGTTTCTCTGAGATTTCTTCTATTTTCTTCCAGTATAGCGTTTAAATTGTAGGCTACATTTTTAAATTCTTGGGCAGTTTTCGTGAGTTCAGTTATAAGTCTGTCCGTGTCGCCTGCTACCTCCGTTTTACTAATAACCTGTCCCGGAGGAAGTTCTCCCGACTCAGGATTTCCGGGATTCAGGGACAAGTATTTATCTCCCATCAACCCTAGAGTGCCTATGGAGGCTTTTGTATCCCTGTAGATTTTTATATCTTCTCTTATTTCAAATACTACCTTTACCTTACCTTGTTCCAGAATGACTTCTTTTACTTCTCCCGCTCTTACTCCGGCTACTCTTACTTCCGCACCCTTTGAAAGTCCGGCAACATCTTGGAAGTATACTATGTATTCCTTTGTTTTCGGCTTAAATAGCGGTATTTCGCCGAAGGTAATCACCAGAAATGCAAAAGCCAAAGCTACTGTAAATACAAAAAATCCGAGTTTTGCTTCTGCAGAATGCTTCATTGCTATAAATTAGTTTAGAATATTCTCATTATGCTAAAAGAGGGAGAGATAATTCCCGATTTCTGTCTTCAGGGAATAGATGAAGAAGGAAATGAAAGGGAAATATGTATTCGTGAATTTAAAGGAAAAAAGATAGTTCTTTACTTTTACCCTAAAGACAATACTCCCGGATGCACTCAAGAAGCCTGTGATTTTAGGGATAATTTAAACATTCTTAAGGAAATGGGATATACAGTTATAGGAATAAGCCCTGATAGTGTGAATTCCCATAAAAAGTTCAAGGAAAAACACGGACTCAATTTTATCCTCCTCTCAGACCCCGATAAAAAGGTTGCCCAGTTATTCGGTGCCTATGGAGAAAAGAAAGCTTACGGAAAGGTCACTAAGGGTATAATTCGTTCCACTTTTGTGATAGATGAAGAGGGTAGAATTATTAAAGAATGGCGAAACGTAAAGGCAAAGGGACACGTAGCGAAAGTAGTGGAAACTTTGAAGGAATTAGAAAAAAGGCAATAGAAATAATACAAAGATTAGAAAAAATATACCCGAACCCGCGTTTAGAGCTAGAGTATGAAAACGCCTTTCAACTCCTTGTTATGGCCATACTCGCAGCTCAAGAAAGCGATAAAGTAGTTAATAAAGTTGCTAAGGAATTTTTCAAGAAGTATAAAACCCCTAAGGATATAGCCGATGCTTATCTTGAAGGATTTCAGAACGATTTGAAACGTATAAACTTTTATCGCAGAAAGGCAAAACTTCTAAAGGAGTGCTGTGAAAAGTTAATGGAGTTGTACAAAGGAGAAGTTCCTAAAACTGTTGAGGAGCTTATAAAGCTTCCGGGAGTGGGAAGGAAGACGGCAAATATGGTTATAGGCGGTGCTTACAATCTTCCCGCAATAATAGTAGACCGTCACGTTCACAGAGTAGCCCAGAGGATAAGTCTTAGCAAACAAAAAAATCCTGACAAAATGGAAAGGGAACTTATGGATATAGTTCCCAAAGAGTTTTGGACAAAGTTCTCCCTTCTTCTCCTTACTCACGGTAAAACTATCTGCGAGGCGAAAAATCCTCAGTGTGATAAATGTGCAATAAGAGATTTATGTGCTTACGGTAGCGGAACAAACGATTAATTCAACTTTTAATACATTTAAACCAATTTTTTACCTTTTCGGGAAATTCTGAGACATCTTTATAAACTTCTACAGGTTTACCTTGCACAACCTCGATTAAGGATTCCGTTTTTCCCAAAGAATTTCTACTTCTTCATCATCTAAGAGTAAGGTTCTATCCCCCTTTATAATGTCAATTAAGAGGAACTGGTAAGGGTGATTCCGAGTTCTTCAGGTGTGAGTTCGAGTATAGCTTGTTTTAAATTATCGAATACCGTATAAAAATCTTCTCCCAGGAATCCTATTCCTCTTCCGTATAACTTTTGGAAGGCATAAGATACTATTTTCTGCTTTTCATAAGACATAGTGATTCCCAATTCTTCGGCTTTTTTGTTGAGGACGGTTTTTACCTCCTCAAGCTTCCTTGCCCTATTTTCCCTCTCCTTTAAAGCTTCTTCCAGAGGTAAATCCAGGAAATCGTCTACTTTTTGAAGTATCATCTCAAAGTAGGAACCCGGAAATTTTTTATCTCCGAGTTTTTCAATTACAAACCCTAAGGTTATATAGTAAGGATACTGCACAAAGGGTTCCAGCTCGTATTCTTTTATATGGCTGGATTGTTTGAGTTTTTCCATAAAGAGATTATAAGCTTGTATGGATTTTTCCTTCAGAGCCGGAGCCTTTTCTATATTAAAGCTGAGTATGTAGTTTCTCAATTCCTTCGGTAAGACAAAAGCCGGAATCCTTTCTAAACCCACTATCTTAGCAGCTTCTAATCTGTGCTGACCATCGATTACCTCGTAATATTTCCCTTCTTCATCGGGTACCACCATTATAGGGTCTATAAATCCCAACGTTTGAATGGAATTGACCAGTCTTTCTATGAGGGTTTCGGAAAGAGGTCTCTCTATAGGTGGAATCACGATTCTGTTTATTTCTATTTCCCTAAATGCTAATTCATATCCCTTTACCGGTTCCGTATACTTACACAACTCCATACCCCACCTCCTAAAGTGAAATTATCAAAATTTTTGAGTATCTAATCATAAAATTATTTCTACCGTATGGAATTTCAAGGCTCGAGAGAAAAGATGGTAATCCAAAAAGGGAAAGTAAAGTGAGAAGAATGAGAAAAGCTTGTATGTCAGAAGGTGAAAGAATCTCTTACCACTGCGGAACTATCTTCTTTTTACCGCTGAGGAATTTATCCACAGCAAGAGCAGCTTTACATCCCATAGCTGCCGCAACTACAGCTTGTTTTACCTCGTTACATAAAACATCTCCTGCGGCGAATACACCAGGAACGGATGTCATCATCTCTTCGTTTACCACTATACAGTCTCCTTCCGTCATTTCAACTTGTCCCATAAGAAAATCTACAGACGGTTTTGTTCCCCCGAGGAAAATAAACACACCGTTTACTTCGAGAAGTTTTTCTTCTTTCTTTTCCAAATCTTTGAGTTTAACTCCTTTAACAACTTGATCTCCCACAATCTCTATAGGTCTGTGTCTTAACAGTATTTCGACATTCTGGAGATTTTGAAAATGCTCAATAACTTCTGGTGGAGCCTTTATCTTACTGCCGGGAACTACAAAGGAAACTTTACTGGCGAATCTTGCGATAAATTCCGCTTCCTCTATAGCGTAGTCGTCATCTCCTATTACCGCAACGGGTTGATCTTTAAAAAATGCTGCATCACATACACCGCAGTAAGACACTCCTCTGCCCAAGAATTCTTCTTCTCCTTTAAACTTGTTAGCCCTTTCCATAGCACCCGAAGCTACGATAATCGTTTTACCTCTGAACTCTCTTCCATCTATTGTGTAAACTTTCTTAGGTTCGCTTTTTAAATCGGTAGCTATTACTTTTCCCCTTACGAATTCAGCTCCGAAACTTTTTGCCTGTTCCCTCATAATTTTCAAAAGCTCATAACCCGATAGAGGACCGGGAACACCTGGATAGTTTTCTATTTTCTGGGTTACTCCTAACGCTCCATCAGCCTCCGCTCTATATAAAATTAAGGTTTTCCATCCCGCTCTTGCTGTGTAAATGCCTGCTGTAGTTCCTGCAGGGCCTGCACCTATGATGATAACGTCGTATACATTGTCAGGTTGTTGCATGAGAGTAACGCCCATTTCTTAACCTCCTTACTTATAGAAATTAAGTATATTAGAAAGAAACAATTTGATATCACTTAACGAGCAAGACAACACACATACAAGCGAGACCGTTATCCTTACAAAAGCCTTCCCTGCGTTTTCCCTTAATGGAAATCCTATCTTTGCTTATACCTATAAGTTGTGAAAGGTTTTCCTTAATTTCGTCCTTATAGGGAGCTATCTTTGGCTTGTCCGCTATTATCGTGCAATCAAGGTTTATAATCTTAAAGCCCTTATCTTTCATCAGTTCTAAAGCTTTTTTTAGAAAGATACTCGAGGGAGCATTTTTCCACCTTGGGTCTTTGTCTTTGAAAATCTCTCCTATGTCTTTTTCTCCAATAGCACCGAGTATTGCGTCGGTTATAGCGTGGAGCAGGGCATCGCCGTCCGAATGTCCTTTGAGTCCATACTCATACTCTATTTCTACACCACCCAGAATTAATTTTTTCCCTGCTTCGAATTCGTGAGAATCAAAGCCTAAACCGATTCTCAGGTCCATCATTTGTCTATTAAAGACATTCCAATTCTTGAAAATCTTGGATTCAGAAGTGCGTATACAATTTGTCTCACAACTATTAGAGGATTAACTTCTTCAGGCGTAAGGGAAGGTACATTCCCCGAATAGTAAATTACAAAAGCCTTACCGACCACATTTTCTCTCGGTACAAATCCCCAGAAGCGGCTATCTTGGCTGTTGTCCCTATTATCCCCCATGACAAAGTAATAGCCTTCCGGGACGACGAATTTCGTACATAGGCCATCTTCGTTGTATCTTAGACAAAAATCTTCACTGATTGCACTGTATGTCATTCCCGGAATTTTAAACAGGGTGTTTCTAAAACATATATTGTGTTTAATAATTTCACCGTCTTCTCTGTAAATAGTTTCTTGATATTTGTAGCACGTTCCATTTGATAAAACTTCTTCACCTAAATATTTCAATTCGTAAATTTTTCCATTAACTGCAACTTTATAGGCTAAAATCCCATTTTTTTCGTCATAAATTTGGAAAAATTCAACTGTATCTCCGCCTTTTGCAATAATCCTTTTAATGAAATCTATATCCGGATTTTTCGGATATTTAAAAACTATCATATCTCCCCTCATAGGTTCAGAAAAAGAGTAAACAAGTTTGTTTACGAGGATAAAGTCACCTATAAGAAGGGTGGGTTCCATAGATGCGGAAGGTATATTATACGCTTGGGCTATGTATTCCCTAATTATTAAAACGGTAAAGATTATCAGAAGGAGTTCTATTATCTGTTTTCTCATAGAAGGTTATTTTAAAATAAACCCTTTAATAACTACTACAAAAACTCTTGTTTTTTTGTTGCATTTCAGATCTATGTGTAAGATAATTAAGTATTTGCAAAAGTAGGAGCCTAAGGAGGTAATGGAATGAAATTCACCGAAGGAAAGGTAAAAGTTGTTGCGAATGATGTAAAAAACTTAACACAAGCTCTTGAAGGATACATTCAAAAGGCTTTTTTTGAAGGCAAGGATATTTGTGCAAGTGGTGGACTGGTTCTTAAAACTACTAACAAATTACAAGAGAAAATAAAAGAGCTTAAGGAAATACTTCTGAATGTAAAGAACTTATCTGAAGAAGTTAAGAAGAGAGCTGAGGAGATTTTAAACCAAGCTGAAGAAGTTCTTGCAAAAGGCCTTGAAATCAAGAAAAGAGTTAAAGAGTTCGAAGCAGCTACAAACATTTATAAGAAAAATCCCTCTGAAGAGAATAAGAAAAGAGTTGAAACAGCTCTTAATAACCTCAAATATCCCGAAAATGCAAAGTTAACTCTGGAAGATTTTATAAAGAATTGTAATCCCTACAAAAAATACCTTAAAAAGAGGGTAGGGGAAGTAGTAAGCTAATCTCCCTTCCTTTTCTTGTTGACTTTTCTTATTTGAGAATTATTTTCAATCCCATGGAGGCTAAAATGGGAGAGAAAGTCTACATTTTTGATACTACACTGAGGGATGGAGAACAAGCTCCCGGATTTTCTATGACTACAGAGGAAAAACTGCAAATGGCTCATCAACTTGCAAAATTAAACGTTGATATTATAGAAGCAGGATTTGCTGCTGCCTCAAAAGGAGACTTTGAAGCCGTAAGAAGAATAGCTCAAGAGGTAAAGGGACCTGTTATTTGTTCCCTTGCGAGGGCTCTTGAGAGTGATATTGAGATTGCAGCAAAGGCACTTGAACCTGCAGAAAGAAAAAGAATACATACATTTATAGCTACATCTCCCATTCACATGGAATATAAACTTAAGATGAAACCAGACCAAGTTCTCGAAAGAATAAAAAAAGCGGTTTCTTTTGCCAGGAATTTTACCGATGATGTAGAGTTTTCTTGCGAAGATGCTACGAGAAGCGAAAGGGATTTCCTTTACAGAGCTATAGAAACCGCTATAAAGCACGGAGCAACGGTTATAAATATTCCCGATACAGTTGGATACGCTATCCCTGAGGAATTCGGTCAATTAATTGAAGATATTATGAATAATGTTCCCAATATAGATAAGGTTATCTTGAGTGTTCATTGCCACGACGATTTGGGATTGGCAACCGCGAACTCCCTTACAGCTGTAAAGCATGGTGCAAGGCAGGTAGAATGCACCATAAACGGAATAGGTGAGAGAGCGGGAAATGCCGCTCTTGAAGAAGTTGTAATGGCTCTGAAGGTAAGAAAGGACTTTTTCGGAGATGTATATACAGATGTAAATACAAAGGAAATTTATAAAACTTCAAGGTTGCTTTGTAGAATCACAGGAAACTTTGTCCAACCGAATAAGGCTATTGTGGGAGATAATGCTTTTGCCCATGAGAGCGGAATACATCAACATGGAGTACTCAGTCACAGAATGACTTACGAAATAATGAATCCTGAAGATGTCGGATTCCCTATGAGCAGAATAGTTCTCGGAAAACACAGCGGAAGACACGCTTTAAAGAAGAGACTCGAAGAACTTGGTTTCAAATTTACGAAGGAAGAACTTGATAGTATTTTTGAAAAGTTTAAAGAGCTGGCGGACAGAAAGAAAGAAGTCTACGATGAAGACCTTGAAGCCCTGATTTATCAGGAATTTATGAAAATAGATGACCAGGAACCTGTAAAAGTTTTACATTTCCAAGTCCAAAGCGGAGACAATATGATACCTACATCTACGGTGAAACTCTCCTTTAAAGGAGTTGAAAAGGAAGCTACAGCTACGGGAAATGGTCCTGTTGATGCGACTATTAAGGCTATTCAAAAAGCTCTTGGATTAGAACCAAAACTGCTCGACTACTCTATAAAAGCTTTAACTCCTAACACGGATGCTCAAGCAGAGGCAAGAGTTGTTTTAGAACTCGACGGAGTAAAAGCGTCAGGAAGAGGAGTAGATACCGATATTATCAAGGCGAGTGTAAAAGCCTTTACCGATGCGCTCAACAGAGCTATAGTGAGGAAAGAGTATATACTTCAAAGGCAAGAGGTTAGAGAAGAAGGCACAGTTTAATGTGGTTTAGACTGATATTTGTCCGTTTTTTTCTCCGTTTTATACTTATTCCCATTTTGGCGTTAATTTTCGGAGGATTTATTTTATTTTCCCTTCTTGGAATTACCTACACGTGGATATTTTTTAATACACTCAGGATTTTGAAGGAAGACGTAATTTGGGGATTTCTTCTCATAATACTTGAATTAACCTTTTTGGCTTTAATTATTTTCGGAGTTTGGATTGTGTTTGATAAGATAAAAAAATGGTTGAGAAGGAGGGAATTATGAAAAAGATATCTTCAATATCTCTGATGCTTTTTGCCTCAATAGTATACGCTTCCTGTCCGAGTCCTGAAAAGTTTCAAAAGAAGTTAGAAGAAATTACACAGCGAAAGCTTAATGTAGTTGAGGTTTCTCCTATAGAGGGATTAAAACTCTGTCAAGCTGTTATTAAAAACGGTTTAAGACCTCTCATAATTTATACCGATGAAAATCTGAATTACCTTATCTCTGGAAGTTTAATCGATATTAAAAACGGTAAAAACCTCACAATGGAAACCGTTAAAAAGTATCAAAAAGTTTCAAAGGATGTCCTTAAGGAGCTGGAGAAGCTTGTAGATTTGAGGTATGGCAAAGGTGAAAAATACGTTTACTTTATATCAGACCCTGATTGTCCCTATTGCAGAAGACTTGAACCCATCCTAAAGGAATGGGCAAAGGAAAACAACGTTGAGATAAGACACATATTCTTCCCATTGCCTATCCATCCTAAGGCAAAGGATAAAGCTATAGATATTATCTGCAGCGGGAAAGGTTATGAATACGCTCACAAGGATTTTGAACCTAAAAATCTCTGCGACAAAGGAAAGGAAAAAATTGAAAGAAATATAAAATACCTTTCAGAACTGGGTGTAAGCGGTACGCCTACTCTAATAGGTATGAACGGACAAGTGTTGATAGGCCTTCCCAGAAGTAAAAACGATTTAGATGAACTGATAAAGTAATCAGCAGCATCGTATCCAGTCGAGGGGTGAAGTTTCAAGCCCCATTCTTTTGTGCCATTTATGAAATTCTTCTATAAGCTCCGGATAAAGCTCTATGAGGTAAAACTTGAAGGGAGTAGAAATTCCGAAGAAATCGGTAAATAAAAGGAAAATGAATAATTCTTCTAGTTTTTGAGCTTCCCGTGCAAACTCCTGACCGAATTTCAACCTGTAGAACTCGCTAAGGATTTCTTTCAGGTTCAAGTTTTTTTACCTCTCTCTGAAGCTTTTTAAAAGCTTTTCTTATTCCTCTTATAGCCTGTCTTATTCTGTGTTCATTCTCAACCAGAGCAAACCTTACATATCCCTCACCGTATTGCCCAAAACCTATTCCCGGGGAGACGGCAACCTTTGCTTCTTTGAGTAAAAACATTGAAAAATCTAAAGAGTTCATATTGACCCACTCCGGAATTTTTGCCCATACGAACATAGTTGCCTTTGGTTTTTTCACTTTCCAACCCAACTTATTTAATCCTTCCACAAGGACATTTCTCCTCTTTTCGTAGATTCTTGCGTTTTCTTCAACGATTTCATACGGACTGTCTAAGGCTATTATTGAAGCAACTTGAATCGGGGTAAATATTCCGTAATCTAAATAACTCTTCAGATGTGCTAGATTCTTTATAAGAATTTCATTTCCGAGTATGAAAGCTACACGCCATCCGGCCATTGAGAAACCTTTGGACATCGAGTATATTTCTACGGCTACGTCTTTTGCGCCTTCTATTTCAAGAATCGAAGGGGGTTTATAACCGTCAAAGGCTATATCTGCATAAGCAAAATCGTGAATAATCCATATACCATTTTCTTTAGCGAACTTTACTAAGTCTTTAAAAAAATCCCTGTCCACCGTAATAGTTGTAGGATTGTGGGGAAAACTCACTACTACTGCTTTCGGTTTAGGCATAGCGGTTTTTATAATTTCGTAAAGTCTTCTTAAGAATTCCTCTTGGCAGGTTTCATCCTCTGAGAAATTTAAAGGTATTGAATGAACCTCTCCTCCGGCTATTATAGGGGCGTAGTAATGAATGGGATAAGTGGGGTTCGGGACGATAACGGTATCTCCCGGAGAAATCATTGCGAGCATAAGATGGGAGTAGCCTTCTTTTGCACCTATGGTTAGAATAGCTTCCCTTTCCGGGTCTAATTTTACACCGTATCTCCTCTCGTAAAAATCACATATTGCTTTTCTGAGCCTCGGGATTCCCCTTGAAGCTGAATATCCATGGACATGAGGCTTTTGAGCTACTTCGCAGAGTTTATCTATTATATGCTTTGCCGGAGGAAGATTGGGGTTTCCCATTCCCAAATCAACTATGTCCTCCCCCTGTCTTCTCATTTTATACTTCAATTCATTAACCATAGAAAAGACATATTGAGGAAGTCTCTTTATTCTGGGGAAAGCCCATTCCATGGGGTCATCAATCATTTTCCATCTCCTCTTCCAATTCTTTGCATTTAATGCACATAGTCGTAACAGGTCTTGCCTTTAACCTCTCATACGGAATTTCTGCTCCGCAATTTTCACATATACCGTAGTTACCCATTTCTATTTTCATAAGGGCGTAATCAATTTTGTGAATAAGCTTAGCCTCCCTACCTCTAATCCTGAAAGTTATAAAACGGTCCGTTTCCATATCAGCTCTGTCTATTTCGTCTCCGCCCTCAAAAACTACGTTGGAAGGGTCCTTAATCTGTTGTTCAGCTGATTCTATAAGTTTCCTTCTCATTTCCAGAAGTATAGCTTTAAGTTCGTTTATCTGTTCTTCCGTCAAATGATGCAATTTTTCCTCCTGAAAAGAGCTTATTTATATTAATCTACAAACCTATTTGGGTCTTTTCTAATCTTTTCGAGGAGTTCCTTCTTCCCGTCAACGAAAATAGCCACCCATTCTGCGAGTCTTCTCCCTAACCTTCTGCAGGCTTCTTTTTCCTCTTCTGTTTTGGGTTCTCCTGCTATTACAGCTCCGTAATGAAGGGTAAATTTTTTTCCTACATAGTCGGTTACACCGAAAACGAGGAATCCAAAGTTCATGAGCATTGTCAAGATAGACATACATGCTATTTCGTTTCCTCCACCCCATCCTCCTGAGGAGGAAAAGGCACATACTATTTTTCCATCAATTTCTCCCCAAAGGTCTCCTATAACTTCGTCGAAGAATCTCTTCATCTTCCAGGAAACTATACCCATGTTCGTCGGAGAACCTACCGCTAAACCATCAGCCCATAATATATCTTCTTTTGTTGCTTCATCTACATGCTTGAGCTTTACTTCAGTACCCTCAACGGAACGTGCTCCCTCCGCTACCAACCTAGCCATTTTTTCCGTATTTCCCGTTCTCGAATCGAATATTACGAGAACTCTTCCCATAATAAAGATTTTAAAAGCTTCGGAATCCAAAACCTGAATTATGATAATTTCATAATATGGGCAAACTGTTTATTCTTTCCGCTCCTTCGGGAACTGGGAAAACAACGGTAGCTCAAAAGCTTTTATCTGAGCTTGCGGATCTCGAAAGGGTTGTAACTTACACCACGAGAAAGCCCAGACCTTATGAACAGCCGGGTATAGATTACGTATTTATTTCAAAAGAGGAATTTGAAAAGAAAATTGAAGAGGATTTCTTTCTTGAGTATGCAAATGTTTATGGAAATTTTTACGGAACTCCTAAAAAAGAAATAGAAAGAATAACCCAAAAAGAGGGAAAAGATGCCCTTCTGGTTATAGACGTTCAGGGAGCTTTTAAAGTAAAAGAGCTTATGCCGGACGCAATTACTATATTCCTTCTTCCTCCTTCTCTCGAAGAGCTTAAAAGAAGAATAGAGGCAAGGGGTTATAGAGATGAGAATTTAGAAAAAAGACTAAGTACAGCTCGTGATGAAATACCGTGTGCACGATTCTTCGACTATATAGTTGTAAATGATTTTTTAAACGATGCAGTAGAAAAGGTAAAGTCTATAATCATTTCTTACAGAGTTGAAAAGGAAAGGATGCTGAGGGAGATAGAAAAGTTTAGATTGAATAAGGAAATAGTGAATATGCTTAAAGGAGGTAAATGCTATGTCAAGGAGACCTAAGATAGAAGAGGCTTTAAAAAAGGTTGAGTCAAGGTATGAGTTGGTGCATGCTGTGGTAAAGAGAACCGTTCAACTTCTGAAAGAAGGAGATGATTTCTTTATCAGAAAGGATGATGACCTTTACAAAAAAACCTTTGCTGCGATTGAAGATGTTGCGGAAGGAAAGGTAAAAATAGTTAGGAGAGAGGAAATAGAAGAAAAGAAAGAAGAATGATTTTATTAATCCTTATCTTTGCTGTCTGTATCGCCTTTCCTTATCAAGAATTAGAAAAAGGACAAATAGAAAAGATTTTTAGAAAATTCGGGGAAGGGGGTTTATCTTCCCTGGAGTTAAAAGTTTTAAAAGCTTACATTGAGCAATTAAAAATTCCGGTAGAACCTTATATAGAGCTATATGCTAAAGGACTTCTCCTTGAAAGAGAAGGAAAGTTGGAAGAAGCAATACGGACCTATCTGAAGTCAATAGAGTTAAATCCCAATTACAATCCATCTTACTATCGCTTTAATTTCCTGATACGTAAAGTTGAAAATAAAGAGCTGTACAGACAAAAAATAGGAGAAATTTTAAAAGAGAGATTTAGAAAAGCTCCTCCGGTTATCTTAGAAAATCCGAGCAATCATTACGTCTTTCTCGTGGAAAAAATGAGTCAATACCTTTTTGTTTTTAAGGGGAGTAAACTTGTGGAACTGTATCCGGTAACCACCGGAATGAATATCGGAGATAAAGAGAGAGAAGGAGACGGGAAAACACCCGAAGGGGTTTACTTTTTTACCGAGTTTATAAATCCTAAAAAATTGCCCAAAATATACGGAGGTATAGCTGTAGCTTTAAACTATCCTAATCCCTACGATAGACTTCTCGGCAAGACGGGAAGTGGTATATGGCTTCATGGAAGTAATGAAGAGGATAGGAATAATCTTCCCTTCAGTACAAGAGGATGTGTTGTTACACAAACGGATATACTGAAAACTTTTTTAGTGCCAAAAATAAATTTAGAGAATACACTAATAGGAATTTACAAGGTAATTCCCGAAAAACTGACTACGGAGGATATTGAAAGGTTTATCGAAAAATGGAAAAATGCTTGGGAGAGAAAAGATTTTGAAAAGTTTATA